>JBDTDW010000307.1:0-8345 GCA_039922855.1 Candidatus Nanopelagicales bacterium
GTCGCCGCCAAGGTCGCCGAGCTGGTCGATGGGGCGAGGGCGGAGCTGGCGTTGGTCGATCAGATGGGAGGCGCGGTCGCGGCGGTGGAGAGTGGATACCTCAAGAGCGCGCTGGTGTCCTCGCACGCCGAGCGCCGCGCCCGTGTCGAGTCCGGTGAGGTTGTCGTGGTCGGCGTCAACAAGTACACCGCGACCGAGGCGAACCCGCTGACGGCCGACCTCGAGCTGGCGGTACAAGGCATCGACCCGGACGTCGAGCAGCACGCTGTCGACGGCCTGCACCGCTGGCGCGCTGAGCGTGACGCGGTGGCAGTGGACAAGGCGCTGCAACGACTTCGCGATGCCGCAAGCACTGCAGAGAACCTCATGGCCGTCAGCCTGGAGTGCGCTCGCACCGGAGTGACCACGGGGGAGTGGGCGGGTGCCTTGCGGGCGGTGTTCGGGGAGTACCGCGCACCCACGGGCGTCTCGCACGCAGCAACGGGCACGGTCCCGGGATCGTCGCTGGACCGGCTGCGCAAGCAGGTGGCCGAGACCGGTGCTGAGCTCGGTTTGCACCTGCGCATGCTTGTCGGCAAGCCCGGGCTCGACGGGCACAGCAACGGCGCCGAGCAGATCGCGGTACGTGCCCGCGACGCCGGGTTCGAGGTGGTGTACCAGGGGATCCGTCTGACGCCGCAGGAGATCGTGGCGGCCGCCGTCCAGGAGGACGTGCACGTCGTGGGCCTGTCGATCCTTTCCGGGTCGCACCTGTCGCTGGTCCCAGAAGTGGTGCAGGGCCTGCACGCCGCAGGGATGACCGACGTGCCGGTCGTGGTGGGCGGGATCATCCCGGATGCCGACGCGGTTGCCCTGCGATCGATGGGGGTCGCGGCCGTCTTCACGCCCAAGGACTACGACGCGACCATCGTGATGAGCCAGGTGCTGGACACCATCCGGCAGGCCCACGGCCTGACGTCACTGCACTCCTGAGCCGGTTTTCAGCTGATGGGTATCAGCGTTCCCACTTGAAGAAGCGCAGTGCGAGCGCGAGCGCCAGCAACGTCCACAGGACCAGGACGATCGCGACCCTGCCGAGCTCCCAGGAGCCGGTGATCTCGAGACTGGACAGCGAGTCCGGGAGGAACACCGAGCGCATTCCCTGCGCCAGCCACTTCAGCGGGAACAGCGACGCGAACTGCTGCATCCAGTGCGGCAGCTGATCGAACTGGAAGAACACCCCCGAGGTGAACTGCAGTATCAGGACGACCAGGGAGACGATGGCAGAGGCGCCGCGGCCGTTCTTGGGCACCACCGAGAACGCGAGCCCGAGCAGGGTGCAGCAGACCAGGCCGAGGATGGACACCCACAGGAACGTGAACCACTTCAGTCCGGAGTCCGGGAGCGTGAGCTTGAAGAAGAGCACGCCCACGACGAGCAGGAGAATCACCTGCAGGACGTAGGACAACAGGACCATGCCGGCCTTGCCGATGAAGTACGAGGCCGTGGGCATGGGGGTGCCGCGCAGGCGCTTGAGGGTGCCGTCCTCCCGTTCGGTGGGGATGGCGATCGCCAGGTTCTGGAACGAGGTGTAGAAGATCCCGGAGGCGATCATCCCGGCCAGGAAGTACTGCGAGAAGGACACGTCCGTGCCCGGGAGGTTCTGGTTGAACACGGATCCGAAGATGATCAGCAGTATCAGCGGAAACAGGACCGTGAAGACGAGTGAGCGGCGATCGCGGACCAGCGCCTTGACCTCCATGTCGACCCGGCTTCGCCCGATCCGCCACAGTCCCGGTGCGCGGGTACGCACTGCCGCACTGGTCATGCCTGTCCCTCCAGCTCGTCATGGCCGATCAGCTGGAGGTAGACGTCCTCCAACGTGGGCCGGCTCACCGCCAGCTCGGGAATCTCGCCGTCGAAGCGTGCGGCCAAGGCGGTGACGACACCGGTGGGTGCGTGGGTGCTCTCGGTCCTGGTCGTCCCGTCCTCGAGCCAGGAGACCCTCGCAGCACCTGTGGCGCGCCCCCCGAGGGTCTCCGGGCTGCCGACCTCCACGATGTGCCCCTGCGAGATGACCGCGACCCGGTCGGCGAGGGCCTCGGCCTCCTCCAGATAGTGCGTCGTGAGCAGGATCGTGGTGCCCTCCTGCTGCAGCGAACGGATCAGCTCCCAGAACTGGCGACGGGCCTGCGGGTCGAAGCCGGTGGTCGGTTCGTCCAGGAACAGCAGCTCCGGCCGGCCCACGATGCCGAGCGCTACGTCGAGCCGACGGCGCTGGCCGCCGGACAGCGCTGCGCACCGGCTATTCACCTTCTCGCTGAGGCCCACCGCCTCGATCACCTCAGCTGGGTCACGGGGGCTGGGGTAGTAGCCGGCGAAGTGTCGCACCGTCTCGGCGACGGACAGGTCAGCCAGGTCGCTGCTCTCCTGCAGCACGATGCCGATCCGGGCCTTGTACGCAGGTGTCGGACGGCCCGGGTCGTGGCCCAGCACCGTCACGTCACCGGCGTCGCGCTGGCGGTAGCCCTCGAGGATCTCCACGGTGGTGGTCTTGCCGGCTCCGTTGGGACCGAGGAGCGCAAACACCTCGCCGCGATTCACCTCGAGGTCGATGCCGTCGACGGCGGGCGTTCCTGCGTAGGACTTGCGCAGCCCCCGAACGACGATCGCGTGGTCACCTTCAGTCATCGGCACGAGGTGATCCTGCCATCGTCGGGTCGGGATCGCGAGAACACCGCGAGGACTCACTGCTGCCGGAAGACCGCCACGCTGCGCGCCGACACGGTCGTGGTCTGCCCGCTGGGGTGCACCGGTGAGTCCGTCGCCGGAGTCTCGTCCGCGGTGTCGAGCACGCGGGCGTACGACTGGGCTCCCGGAGGCGTCGGCAGCGTGAGGGTCACGTCGTCGTCCCCACGGTTCCAGGCGATCAGGAACGCATCGTCGCGCTGTGACCGCCCTGCTCGGTCGGGTTCGTGCAGGTGGCCGGAGAGGGCCGCGAGCAACAGCGTCGTCGTGGGGTCGTGCCAGGTCCGGTCCGACATCGTCGTGCCGTCCGCCTGCAGCCACGCAAGGTCCGGCGGCTGGTCCGGCGAGGGCCGGCTGCCGTCGAAGAAGCGGTCCTGGCGCAAGGCGGGATGTCGTCGGCGCAGCGAGAGGAGCGCGCGCGTCCACGTGAGGAGCGCACGCTGTCGGTCGTCGAGCGTCCAGTCCAGCCACGTCGTGGAGTTGTCCTGGCAGTAGGCGTTGTTGTTGCCGCGCTGGGTGTGCCCGATCTCGTCGCCCATCAACAGCATCGGCGTTCCCGTCGAGAGCAGCAGCGTGGCCAGCAGGGCACGCGAGGTGCGGGCACGGGCCGCGAGAACCGCCGGGTCCTCAGTCGGGCCTTCCACCCCGTGGTTCCACGAGCGGTTGTCGTCGCTGCCGTCGTGGTTGGACTCCCCGTTGGCCTCGTTGTGCTTGCGGTTGTAGCTCACGAGATCGGCCAACGTGAAGCCGTCGTGCGCCGTGACGAAGTTGATCGAGGCGCGCGGGCTCCGGGTGTAGAAGACGTCCTCGGAGCCGAAGAGCCGCCATCCCATCTCCCCAGGATCGGACCGGGCGCCTGGCTCTTGGCTCCAGAAGCGGCGGATCGCGCCGCGGTACTTGTCGTTCCACTCCGACCAAGGTGCACCGAACGCCCCGAGCCGGTAGCCACCAGGGCCGACGTCCCACGGCTCGGCGATGACCTTGACGGTGCGCAGCACCGGGTCCTGGTGCACCGCAGCCAGGAACGAGGCCCGGTCCTCGCATTCGAGCTCCTCGCGCGTCAGCGCGGAGGCAAGGTCGAACCGGAAGCCGTCCACCCCCATCTCCAGCACCCAGTAGCGCAGCGAGTCCATGACCAGGCGCAGCACCCCGAGATCGCCGGCATCGACGTTGTTGCCGCACCCGGTGGTGTCGAAGTACGTACGTCCGCCGTCGATGAGCTTGTAGTGGTCCGCCTCGCCCAGGCCGCGAAAACCCATGGTGGGGCCGTCTAGCCCGGCCTCGCAGGTGTGGTTGTAGACCACGTCCAGCAGGACCTCGATGCCCGCGTCGTGGAGGGCGTCGACCATCGCCAAGAACTCACCCACCTGCTGGCCTCGGCTTCCGGACGCGGAGTACCCGGCGTGCGGGGCGAAGAAGCCCAGAGTGTTGTAGCCCCAGTAGTTGCGCAGACCGCGTGCGCCGAGCGCCGGCTCGCTGACGAAGTGGTGCACCGGCATGACCTGGACCGCCGTGACACCGAGGTCGATGAGGTGCGCCAGCGCGGCGGGGTGGGCCAGGCCTGCGTAAGTTCCCCGCAGTCCCTCCGGCACCTGGGTCATCCGGGCCGTGAACCCCTTCACGTGCAGCTCGTAGATCACCGTCGAGCTCCATGCGGTGCCAGGGCGCAGCGGCCGGGATCGGGCGTGGTCCGGGGCGACCACGACCGAGCGGGGCACCAGGGCGGCGGTGTCGCGAGTGTCGGCGGTGGCCGGGTTGCCGGGAGCGAATACCCGCAGCGCAGCGCTGCCGACGACCTCGCCGTCTATCGCCCGGGCGTACGGGTCCATCAGCAGCTTGGCAGGGTTGAACCTCTGGCCCTGTTGAGGGTTCCACGGCCCGTGGGCCCGCAGGCCGTAGCGCAGCCCCGCCCCCACCCCCTCGAGCAGGCCGTGATGGATTCCTTCGTGGGTGGCCGACAGCGGGACTCGGGTCTCATGGCCGTCGTCGTCGAAGAGACAGGCCTCGACCAGCTCGGCGGAGGGTGCCCACACCGCGAGGTTCACGCCGCCCGCGACGACCGTGGCACCGAGCGGGGAGGGGTCCCCGGGGGGCAGGTGCCGCTGCTGGTCGCTCGCGGGATCCGGCGCCTCGGCCACGGTCGACTCCCTCGCTGCGCCCGGCACTAGGCTCGCCGGGTCCGGCAGAGAGGCTACCCGGACGCCGAGGACAGGCCGAGTTCTGGAGGACGTCGTGGGCGAGTTCGTACGGCTCGGGGTCGAGGCAGGGATCGGGACGATCCGGTTGGATCGGCCCTCCATGAACGCACTGTCGCTGCAGGTGCAGCGCGAGATCCGGGAGGCGTCGGTCGAGGCCACCGAACGGGCGGACGTCCGGGTCGTGATCGTGTACGGCGGCCCGAAGGTGTTCGCCGCCGGTGCGGACGTCAAGGAGATGGCTGACATGGGTTACGAGCAGATGGTGCTCACGTCCAAGACGTTGCAGGACTGCTTCTCCGCCGTCGCACGCATCCCGAAGCCGACAATCGCGGCGGTCACCGGCTACGCCCTCGGTGGTGGGTGCGAGCTGGCGATGTGCTGTGACCTGAGGCTGGCCGGGGACAACGCCAAGCTGGGCCAGCCCGAGATCCTGTTGGGCATCATCCCCGGCGCCGGTGGGACGCAGCGCTTGCCGCGCCTGGTGGGCCCAGCCAAGGCCAAGGACCTGGTGTTCACCGGGCGTTTCGTGGGCGCCGAGGAGGCGCTGGCGATCGGGCTGGTCGATGTCGTCGTAGGCCCCGACGACGTGTACGACAGTGCCGTCGAGCTGGCCCGCAAGCTCGCTGCCGGTCCGGCGTTCGCGTTGCGGGCGGCGAAGGAGGCCATCGACCGTGGGCTCGAGACTGACTTGGCCACCGGCCTGGAGATCGAACGCTTGCAGTTCACGGCGCTGTTCGCCACCGCTGACCGCGCCACCGGGATGAGCTCCTTCGTCGCAAACGGTCCAGGCAAGGCAGTGTTCGACGGCGCGCCCGGGGCGTAGCTCCACCCGACGGAGGTGCTGCTCACTGCTCGCACCAATTGTCCCCATCGGTCCGCGGCCCGGGACCGTGCGTAGGCTCCCAGGGTCTGGCGCGGTGCCGTGCTGCTTGAGCGCACGCATGGACTGTTGGCATCTGGGCCAGCCCGGTCGGCGGTCAGTCGAGTGACGTGCTGGGACACCACGGCGCCATGTGCGACCCGTCATGCTTGCGGCGAGGTGACCCGGGTGCGGTGTGACTCGGGGGATAGCCTCCGGTGGTGGGTGTCGACGCTGCCGCTGTGCACGCTGCTCGGGGCACAGAAGGGTTCAGCGCCCTGGCGAAGTCCGCCAACGTCGCCTACCACGACTGGGAGTCCTCGACGTACGACGACAAGTGGGGGATCTCGTACGACGAGCGGTGCATCGACTATGCGCGTGACCGGTTCGTGCACGTCGCGGGCCACTACGGCTGGCCGTACAGGACCGCGCTGGAGCTGGGTTGCGGGACCGGGTTCTTCCTGCTGAACCTGATGCAGGCCGGGGTGGTCGACGTCGGGCACGTCACCGACATCAGCCCGGGGATGGTGGAGGTTGCGGTCCGCAACGCGGTTTCGATCGGGCTGGACGTGCAGGGCCGGGTCGCCGATGCGGAGTCCTTGCCCTACGACGACTGCTCGTTCGACCTGGTCGTGGGACACGCTGTCCTGCACCACATCCCGGATGTGGAGCTGGCCATGCGTGAGGTCCTCCGGGTGCTGCGTCCCGGGGGCCGGTTCGTGTTCGCCGGCGAGCCCACCGAGAAGGGTGACTGGGTGGCGCGGCGGCTGTCGCGGTTGACGTGGTGGGCAGCCTCCCGGCTCACCCAGCTCGGGCCTCTTCGCGATACCTGGGCGCGCACGCCGCAAGAGCTTCAACAGTCCTCCGAGGCCGCTGCTCTGGAAGCCGTGGTCGACATCCACACGTTCGACCCGGACCGGCTGGCCGCCCTGTGCCTGCGGGCCGGTGCGATCGATGTACGTACCGTCACCGAGGAGCTAACGGCGTCCTGGTTCGGCTGGCCGGTGCGGACCTTCGAGAACGCGGTGAAGCCGGGGGCGCTGGGCTGGGGCTGGGCCATGTTCGCCTACCGCGGCTGGCAGCGGTTGTCGTGGCTCGACGAGCACGTCCTTGCCCGCGTCATGCCGGCCGAGCTGTACTACAACGTCTGCGTCACAGGCGTGAAGCAGCTCGTGCGGTAGCGGCTACTGTTCGCGCGTGCTGCTGTCGGGACTGGGGTCGTTGGCCCGACGGGTCCGGGGTTTGCCGCCCAGGGACTGCCGGCAGGCCCGGTTCCTGACCGTGGCGTCGCTGCGCTGGGTGATACGTCACCGCGCCTGGTCGCCGTGGTACCTGTCGCGCTACCTGCGGCTTATGCGGCTGCGGCTGCGGCGCCCGGACATCGTGCTGGAGGGCATGGTCTTCCTGGGCCGCCGCGTCACGCTCGACGCCCGCCGCGACTACGGCCGACTTGTGATCGGACGCTGGGTGCACCTCGGGGACGAGAATCGCCTACGCGTGCACGAGGGGTCGATGCGGGTCGGTGACAAGGTCGTGTTCGGGCGCGACAACACGGTCAACTGCTATCTGGACATCGAGATCGGCGCGGCGAGCATCGTCGCGGACTGGGTGTACGTGTGCGACTTCGACCACGTCTTCTCCGACGTCACCGTGCCGATCAAGGACCAGGGGATCATCAAGTCGCCGGTGCGGATCGGGCCGGACGTGTGGGTCGGGACGAAAGCGACGGTCCTGCGCGGCGCGATGATCGGGCACGGTGCCGTCCTGGCCGCGCACACCGTGGTCCGCGGCGAGATCCCGCCGCTGGCGGTCGTCGGTGGGATCCCTGGTCGGGTGCTCAAGGACCGCAGCGAGGCGTACGAGGCCGCCGCGGCCACCCGAGCTGCGCTGCGCGATATCGCCGACAAGACCGCACGGGCAGCGGCAGACGGCAGCGACCACTGACCCGGCTCAACCGCGGAACAGGCGGGCGTCCAGCCAGGGCAACGGACCGTCGCGCCGATGCTGGGCCGCGGCAAGCTGCTCGGCACCGGCGTGGTCGCCGAGCTCCAGGGCCGCGGCGAGCGCCTGAAAGTCCTCGTGGTGCCCGTGGTGGCGGGCCCGCGCATAGTCGGCGGCGGAGTCCTTGGACACCATGAATGCCCAGTCGCTGGCCAGCGCCAGCAAACCGCTCCGCGCCAGCTGGTCGCGCACCTTGTTGCGTGCCCCGGCGGGTGTCCCGATGAGAAGGGACGACAGGTGCTGCGCGAGGCACTCGTTGTCGGCGGCCAGGTCAGAGACGGCGGCACCGGCCCAGA
Source organism: Candidatus Nanopelagicales bacterium (assembly GCA_039922855.1). Lineage (GTDB taxonomy): Bacteria > Actinomycetota > Actinomycetes > S36-B12 > CAIYMF01 > JAFIHG01. The sequence continues at coordinate 8,082 of JBDTDW010000307.1, forward strand.
CCCGCCAGTCCTTTCCGGAACCCCAGGAACCGGGACCGGGATCCACGCGTCCCGCGACGTGGCCCGCCGCCACGGACGAGGCGAGCGTCGTGAGGCGTACGCCGGCGGGCGGAAGCAGGCGCAGCACCCGTTCCAGCCACAGCGGTCCCTCGTGCCACCAGTGCCCGAAAAGCTCGGTGTCGAAAGCCGCGACGGTCAGGGCCGGTCGGCCCTCTCGCTCGCCGCGCAGGTCCAGCAGCCGTCGGCGTACGACGGCGACGAAGT
>JBDTDW010000308.1:0-3730 GCA_039922855.1 Candidatus Nanopelagicales bacterium
CGCCCTGTTGCCCGCTCATCGCGGCCAGGGGTATGGCTCGGCGGCACAGGCCGCCTTGGCGGGCTACCTGTTCGAGAACACGCTGATCGAACGACTCGAGGCCGGGACCGACGTCGAGAACCTCGCCGAGCAGCGCGCCCTGCAGTCCGCGGGGTTCCACCATGAAGGCATCCTGCGGCACGCCCAGTTCCGCGCCGGTTCCTGGCGTGATCTCGTGCAGTACAGCCGCCTGCGCGGGGACCCAGCCCCCTAGCAACCTCGGCGGCAGAGGTCGATGTGGCACCCGAGGCCCAACCTGCTTGGAGGCGTCCTCCCAGCTTGTCAACGTCCATTGACCTGTTGATCTCCCTGTCGTATGTTGCATCCGAAGAGGCGGGCTCAGGACCGCCGCAACCTTAGGGCAGCAACAACATGAGCACGGGGCGATTCCTGGGCGACCGGCCCGCGCGGACGGAGACGTCAGTGAGCACGATCGAGTTCTCGGAGTCCAAGTCACCGAACCCGCCCGGACACGAACCCCAGCGCCTTCGCTTCGGAGCACTCGGCATGGTGGACATCGCCGCAGCGACGATGGCCAACATCGGCCCGGCGATGAGCTTCTATTTCGGGTTCGGGTTCCTGGCGGTGACCGCTGGCGTAGCCTCACCGCTCACTGTCATCGCAGCCGGGATCGCGGTAGCTCTGCTCGGCAACACGCTGGCGCAGTTTTCTCGCGCACAGCCCTCCGCCGGTGGGTTCATCACGTTCGTGGGAAAGTCGTTCGGTCCCACCAGCGCGGTCACGACGGCCCTGCTGGCCGGGCTCGGTTACATCATCGCGATGTCCTCCGTGATCGCGATCTCGGGCGGGTTCCTGGCGATCACCTTGCAGCGCTATGTGCACTGGACGTTGCCGTGGATCATCTGGACCCTCATCCTCACCGCCCTGTCGGTGATCATGATGATCCGTGGAATCGGAGTCTCCACGAAGCTCGCGGGTCTGTTCTTCGGCTTCGAGATTGTCGTCCTCATCATCGTGTCCATCGCCACCATCATCTCCAACCACGGGCACCTGTCTCTCACCCCCTTCGAACCCAGCCATATCACCGGCGGATTCTCCGGCCTGGCCGCCGGATTCCCGCTGGCGATCTACCTGTTCATCGGCTGGGAGAACTCCGCTGCTCTGGCCGAGGAGACCGAGGACCCTCGACGCAACGTGGGCCGCGCCGTCTTCTCCTCGGTGGGCATCATGGTGGTGAGCTACGTGCTGTTCGCGTACGCCACCGTTACGGGGTTCGGATACAACGTCGACGCGCTCGGCAACTCGGCAATTCCGTTCATCGATGTCGCTCAGGGAACGCTGGGAATCTTCGCCTTCTTCGCCTACCTCGCCGGTCTCACCTCGACGCTAGGTGCGCTCATCGCAGGGACGAACTCCCAGGCGCGGCTGGTCTTCAACGCGGGCCGGGAGGGACTGCTGCCATCTTTCATGGGAAAGGTCGACCCGGTCCGGCGCACTCCGATGAACGCGATCTTCGTCTTCGTCGGTATCTCTCTGGTGATCATCGGAGGGTGGGGCCTTGGGCACATCATCGGGGGCAACTCCGGATCGATGGACCCGGAGACGTACTTCGCGGAGGCCTCCACGATGGGCACGATCTTGGTACTCCTGGTATACCTGGCATCGAACCTCGCGCTGCCGTTCTACTACCGAAAGTACCGACCAGCCGAGTTCAGTCTGGTGAAGCACCTGCTGCTCCCACTGATCGGCGCCGCGGCGATCGTCGTACCGCTGTTCTACCTCGCTGAGCCAGGGCAACCGAATCCCTACAACTGGTTCCCGTATCTGGCTCTCGGACTGCTGATCGTGTCCATCTTGTACGCCGTGTACCTCAACCGACGTGATCCCACTCTCGGTGACCGCGTCGGATCCATCGTCGCGGACGCCGAGTAGGCCGGTTGTCGGCTAGACCTCCGGGGTGCGCTGCGCGACCTCGGGGGTCTGGGCGGCCGTGACGACGGCGAGCCGCTCGTCCAGCTGGACTTGCGTCCCGACACCGACCAGGACGGAGGTCAGGATCCCGTCGACAGGTGCCACGACGACATGCTCCATCTTCATGGCCTCGACCACGACGAGCGGCTGACCGCGTCGCACGACGTCACCGGGGTTGGCGCGAACCGACAGCACCACACCGGGCATCGGACTGCGCACCGCCCCGCCACCGGCCGCCTCGTCGCCGCGCACGGCCCGTGGGTGGGCCGGCAGCTCGCGCAGCGCCCACGTCCGGCCGTCGCGGCCGATCCAACGCACCCCGGCCGATACAGCGGTCCGGTAGCCGCGACGTCCACGCCGGCCGGCGATCTCGAGCCGGCCATCAGCCTGGTGGGCCACAACCTCGTCCACCTCGCCGTCGGTGCTGCGCACCTCGAAGCCGACCCCGGACCGGCGGGTCAGCACCGTGATCGGTTCGCCCCCGAGCAGCTCGAATCGCCAGGTGGCCCAGGCCCTTTCACCGACACGCCACCCGTCGGCGCGCTGCCACGGGCTTGTCCCCCGCACTGCGTGCGCCGCCCGGCACACTGCGGCCACCGCAACGACATCTGGCGGCACGTCTTGGACCATGACTCCCATCCGCTCGACGAGTCCGGTATCAAGAGCCCCGGCGATCACGTCAGGGTCCTGCAGCAGCTCACGCAGGAAGGCGATGTTCGTCCCAAGTCCGAGCACGATCGTCTCCCCCAGAGCGGACTCCAGGCTCTGCAACGCTTCTGACCGGTCAGCACCCCATGCCACGACCTTGGCGAGCATCGGGTCGTAGTCGGTCCCCACCCGTGTGCCCACGGTGATCCCGGAGTCGAACCGAACGTGCTCGCCGACCGGCTCGCAGAGCAGCAACACCTCACCCCCGGTTGGCAGGAAGCCGCGTGCCGGGTCCTCGGCGTAGATCCGGGCCTCGATCGCGTGCCCGGTCATTGCGACATCGTCCTGGCTCAGCGGCAACCGCTCACCCGCGGCGACCCGAAGCTGCAGCTCGACCAGGTCCAGGCCGGTCACCATCTCGGTCACCGGGTGCTCGACCTGCAGTCGGGTGTTCATCTCCATGAAGAAGAACTCGCCGGGTTGCGCCGCGGACACGATGAACTCCACAGTGCCTGCACCTTCGTAGCCGCACGAGCGGGCTGCCGCAACGGCACTGGACCCGATCCGGTTCCGCGTGGGTTGGTCCAGCAGCGGGGACGGTGCCTCCTCGACGATTTTCTGGTGACGTCGCTGCAGGCTGCACTCGCGCTCCCCGAGGTGCAGCGCGTTACCGTGGGAGTCCAGGAACACCTGGACCTCGATGTGTCGCGGCGTCGTGACGAACCGCTCCAGCAGCAACGTGTCGTCACCGAAGGACGCCATCGCCTCCCGCCGGGCGCCCGCCAGTGCATCGGGCAGCTGCGCCGGGTCCGCGACGAGGCGCATCCCTTTGCCGCCACCACCAGCAGAAGGCTTGAGCAGCACCGAGTATCCAACTTCTACGGCGGCCGCGGTGAGCGCATCGTCGTCCAACCCTCGACCGCTGCTACCGGGCACAACCGGCACGCCTGCCAAGGCGACCGTCGTCTTGGCCCGTACCTTGTCGCCCATCGCCTCGATGGCTGCCGGGGGTGGGCCGACCCACGCCGCGCCGGCGCCGATCACCGCCTCCGCGAACTTCGCGTTCTCCGACAGGAAGCCATAGCCAGGATGAACCGCGTCCGCACCGCTT
>JBDTDW010000309.1:0-5563 GCA_039922855.1 Candidatus Nanopelagicales bacterium
GCGGGTCGGCACGGACCTGGACCGCGATCGCGACATGATCGGGTGGTGAGCATGTCGTGGGGGCGGGCGCGGCGCATCGCCACGGCTGCGGCCGGCCCGCGACCGGCCATCGAGGCGGCCCTGACGGAGGCCATCGGATGCCGCCTCGCCGCCGACGTCACGGCGCTGGTTCCCATCCCGTCGTACGACGTCGTGGCTGCCGACGGATTCGCCGTCAGCGGCCCCGGGCCGTGGCTGGGCGTGGAGCGCGCCAGTGCGCTACCGGACGGGCGCGCGGTGCCCGTCGTCGAGGGGGAGGCGTTGCCGCCCGGTGCCACGGCCGTGCTGCCGTATCACCTGGCTGTGGAGCGCAAGGGATCCGACGGCTTCTGGATCTACGTCGGAGACCGCAGCCGTGACGAGCCGGACCGGCGTCCCGGCCACCTCGAGCCGGGTTTGTACGTCATCTCACGGGGCCACGACGCGGCTACCGGTGCCACCCTTGCCCCGGCGGGCGCGCTCGTAACCCCGGCGGTCGTCGCGGCGGCAGCCGAGTCCGGAGCGGACCTCGTGGTCGTGGTACGGCCGCCGGAAGTCGCGGTGATCACGGTCGGCGACGACCGATGGGATCACGGCGCCTCACGCGACGGTCGACGCCGCGACGCCACGACTCCGATGATCCTGACTGCTGTCATCCGTGCGGGCGGCCGGTGCCAACCTGTCCGGGAGATCCCGGGACACGCCGGCCACCTTCGTACCCCGGTCCAGGCCGCGCTCGACGATGCTGCCGCCGACCTCGTCCTCATCACCGGTCCCGCCGGTGAGGCTGCCCGCTCCGACGTCGCGCACGCACTTGCGCAGCTACGGGCGACGCCGCTGGTCGCCGCCGTCGCCGTGGCGTCCGGGGCGGACTCGCTGCTGGCCGAGCTGCCCGACGGCCGGCTCGTCGCTTACGTCCCCGGGGACCTCGCGGGCGCACTGTGCTCCCTCGTCACGATCGTGCGCCCGATGCTGCGCGTCATGGGCGGCCACCCCGAACCACCCGCGTCCAGGGCCCTGCTCTCCCAAGCACTTCCAGGATTGGCGGACCGTACGACGCTGGTCGCCGCGACCCGTGACCGCGGCGAGCTCGCGGACAGCGTCGAACCCACGACCGGACCGGAGGTCGCGGCCTTCAGCACAGCCGACGTGCTCATCGTCGTCCCGCCTTCCGGAGCACCGGCCGGCGCGCTCGTGGAGCTGGTGGACCTGCCGTGACGCAACGGCACCACGTCCCGCCGGTCGAGATCAACCCGACGACGGTGTCGCTACCCGGACGACGGCTCGGGCCGTTCGGTTCGATCCTGAGCCGCGTGCTGCTGGCCGTCGGCTGCGTGGTCGTCACCACCTTGCTCGTGTGGCTCGAACGTGGCGATTACCACGACAGCAACGGCTCCGGGGGGCCCCTGAGCTGGATCGAGTCGCTCTACTACGCCACCGTCACGCTGTCCACCACGGGCTACGGGGACATCACGCCGGCGACGGAGCCCGCCCGACTCGTCAACGCCCTGGTGATCACACCGCTGCGCTTCCTCTTCCTCATCACCTTGATCGGCACCACGATCGAGGTTCTCACCAAGCGCAGCCGGGAGGAGTTCCGGGCCCAACGTTGGAGGCGTCGCATGCAAGAACACACGGTCGTGATCGGCTTCGGCGTCAAAGGGCAGAGCACCGTACGCGGCCTGCTCGAGGCCGGCACCAAGGCCTCCGACATCGTCGTCGTGGACCTGTCCCCGGAGAACATCAACGCCGCCAATGCGATCGGCTGCGCCGGGATCGTCGGGGACGCCACTCGCCAGAGCACTCTGGAGCGAGCCAAGGTCGCCGGCGCCACGCGCATCGTCGTGGCGGCGGACCGCGACGACACCGCGGTCCTCGTCACGCTCACGGCGCGCCGGCTGTCCCCGGCGGCCTCGATCGTCGCCTCGGCCCGGGAGAACAACAACATCGACGTGCTGCGCCAGTCCGGGGCGGACACCGTTATCGCCACGGCAGAGTCCGCCGGTCGGATGCTGGCCCTGTCGTTGACCTCACCGTCGGCCGGCAGCATGATCGCCGACCTGCTCGAGCCGATCGACGGGCTCGAGATCGTCGAGCGTGCGGTGGCGCCGGCGGAGCTCGGCGTGGACCCCGGCTCGTTGATCAAGCAGGGTGAGGTGGTGCTGGCGGTCGTGCGCCACGGGGAGACGATCCGGTTCGACCAGGGACGGGTTGGTCTGCTGCAACGAGATGACCAGCTCGTCGTGGTGCGCGCAGTCGGCGCTGCCGACAAGATCACGCCCACGCCGTGACGACGCGGTAGGTCACGCACCCAGGTCAGGCGGGACGTTCGGTCTCTGTCGCCGAGGCAACTACGCGCGGGGCGAGGGTGACCGCCTGGAGCCTGCTGCGCACGCCCATCTTGGCCAGGATGTTCGACACGTGCACGCTGGCAGTCTTCTCGCTGATGAACAGGTCAGATGCGATGGCCCGGTTCGACATACCGGCCACCAGAAGTGCGAACACCTCTCGCTCGCGCGGGGTCAAGGAATACGCCGCCGACCAGTCCTCCCCGGCGCCGGTGCGAGACTCGTCGCCCGTTCCGGGCTCGCCCTCGCGGGCGTCCAAGCCAGCGCCGCGCACCAGCTCGTCGGCCAACTGCACCAGCCCGGCCGCCCCCAGGCGCACCGCCACCGCCCGGGCGTTCACCACGACCGGTGTCGCGGCCGTCCGCGCCCCCCGGGTGACCAGCAGCGCTTCGGCGTACCGAAGCCGACACATGCTCTCCCACCACGGAAATCCGAGCCGGGCCCATGCCTGCGCGGCCAGCGACCACAGCTGCGCGGACGGCTCGTGGTCAACCCGCGCCCGAGCCGCCTGCGCCGTGAGCAGGTCGGCGGCAGGAACGCTGCCCGGCCGGTCCCGCGGGTTGGCCGCTACCGCAGCGATGAGCTCATCGACGCCGGAGAGCAGGTCCTGTGGCGCGCTCGTCCCGACCCTTACCGTCTGGGCGAGCACATGAGCGCCGCCGCGGGCCACCATCGCTCGCTCGTAGTGAGTGTCGGCTCCCGCGATCGCCTCGAGCCCCTCCGCCAGCAGCGCCCAGGCCACCGCCAGGTCGCCGTCCTCGACGGCGCTCTCGGCGAGGCGGCTCAGGCCAAGGTGGTCGAACGATCGCAGGCCGAGCGCACCCCAGTGGGAGAGGTACTCCTCGTACATCCGGCGCGCCTTCGCGGCATCCCCCGCCCGCAGCGCCAGTTCGGCGCGTGCCCCCAACCGCGTCGTCGCGCCCAACCCGAAGGGATCAGTGCGCTCCCCGCGATCGATCAGTTCCCGCGCCTGGTCCCAGTCGCCCAGCCACACCCGGATCTGCGCGGCGCCAGCCAGCAGGGCAGCTCCCACGTCAAGGACAAGGCCGGTGCGGCCGAGCTCGGAGGAGGTCGCCACAGCGCCCTCCACAGCCGCCACCGGATTCCCCGCGTAGAACTGCGTCCAGACCAGCTCGAACGCGGTGCGCGCGTGCTGTTGCGCCTGTTCTCGGCTGTCCAGTCCGGTCAGCGCCGTGCGTAGAGCTGCCACCCCGGCATCATGATCACCGAGGTGGCCCAGGATCGCCCCGAGGGTCGCTCCGGCGTACGCGGCCTCGGCGCCGTCGGTCGCCGCCGCCAGCGCCTCGCGCGCCAGCGGCTCTGCCTCGGCGTTGCGATCCAGGGAGGCCAGGTGCCGGGCTGTCCCGGCCATCGCCAACGACAGGTTCGCACCGCCGGCTCGCACCGCGAGGCGGACGGCATCGTCGAAGGCGGCCGCGACCTCTCCGGCGGGCAGCGTCCACTCTCCCCGGGACGCTACGAGCAGCGACAACCTGCTCGCGCGGGCCGGATCCGCCTCGGAGCCAGAACTTTCCAGCCACTCCCTGGCCATCTCGACCGCCGCGTCGATATCGCCGGTCTGCGCGCACGCGGTGGCCGCCAGCTCGACGAGCTCGTCGTAGGTGGTCCCGCTGACCGCCTCGGCGTCCTCGACCGTCGCCCACAACGCGACGGCGCGGGCGTAGTGGGCGGCCGAGACGGCCGGCGAGTACGACGAGAACTGCCCGGCGATCACGGCGGCGGCCAGCGCCCGTCGCGCGTCCCCGGCCGCCTCCCAGTGCGACGGCACCGCCGTCACCGCACGTGGGTCGTCAGGTCGGGTCGCGAGTGCCTGCGCGACCCTGGCGTGCCAGCGCTGTCGCTCGATGGGCAGCAGCCGCGCCCGGGCGCTCTCGGCGAGCAGGCCGTGGCGTACGGAGTATCCCTGGCCGTCCCCCACCACGACGACGCCTGCGTCCAAGGTCTCGCGCAGCGCTTCCAGCAACCGTGCCTCATCGACCGGCAGCAGCAACCGCATCAGCTCGTGGTCGACCTCCCCGCCCAGGGTCGACAGGGCGACGAGCAGGTCCGAGGCGATCGGGGACAGCGACTGCACCGCGGCCCCGACCGGATCACCTGGCAGCGAGTCCGGGACGGTGCCGCTCATATGGGTCGCCATGAGCTGCTCGAGGACAAAGGGATTTCCCGCGCACACGTCAACGAGCGCCGCGATCGCGCGCCGCTCCTGCGGCCCGCTGCGAGGTGGTTCGACCCCCTCGCTCGCCGCGGCCACCAGCCGGTCCGCCAGCTCGACCGTGTCCCGGTGTCCCAACGCCGGCAGGTGGACACTGACGGCGCCACCGCGGCGCAGCTCGGTCGCCGTCTCACGCCAACGATGGGCCGTGGCGAGGTCACGCCCGTCTCCTGCCGGGCGCCCTGTCGCGACCACGGTGAGCCGGCCCCGACCGTGCCGGGCCAGTCGCAGCAGTACCGAGAAGGTGCCTGGGTCCGCGACATGTAGGTCCTCCAGCACGACGACGACCGGGCCGGTCGCGGCGAGCCTTTCCCACATCCAGGGCAGCAGGTCCCTGACGCGAGTTCCGGCGCTGGGGGCCGGAACCCCCAGCTCGGGCACGAGGATCGCGAAGTCTGCCGCAGCCGCCCCTGCCACGGCGGTCAGCTCCTGCGGTCCCCATTGCCGCACGAAGTCGCGCAGTGCGTCCGCCCAGGGCAGCATCGGGATGTCGCTACCGCCGGTGAAGGCAGATCCTCGGACGCACCGCGTGTCCGTGGGCAGACCGCCCACGACCTCGGCCACGAACCGTGTCTTCCCCACACCGGCGTCACCTTCGACGAGGACCACTGTCAGGTGCCCACTGGTTCGTGCGTCGTCCAGTGCTCGGCGTACCGCCGCCAGCTGATCGGCGCGACCGACCAGCACGGGGCTGCGCAGGACCACAGGCACCTCCCACGGCGGCGTCCACGGATCGACAGTGGCGCCGACGACTCAACGCTATGGGGACGTCACCATCCGCAACAGGGTTTCGACCGTTCGGTCATCGGCCGTGCCGCCGCGTACCGCCGACGGGTGCCGGCCACCAGATCTGAGGGCTCGGCCGGCCAGACCTAAGGGTTACCCCGATGCGTTGGACCCTGCGGGTGCGCCACCGTTCAGCTGTGCCTGCTCGCAACCTGACCGTGGTGCCCTCCGCTGCACC
>JBDTDW010000310.1:0-4975 GCA_039922855.1 Candidatus Nanopelagicales bacterium
CCGCAGCGCGGAGACAAGCACGACCTGATGCAGACCGTCCAGCGCAATGCCGTCCAGTCGTTGGCACTTCACAAGACCAAGCGGGCGAGCGACCTCACAGCGCGCAGTCGTGCCCTCGAGGAGCTCCAGGAGGCACTGGATCTGCCGGAGGCGCCGCTGCGGATCGAGTGCATCGACGTGTCCCACCTGCAAGGCACCGACGTCGTCGCGTTCCTTGTCGTCTTCGAGGACGGTCTGCCCCGCAAGAGCGAGTACCGCCGGTTCGCGCTGCGGGGCGCCGCCGGCTCCGACGGGGCGTCCAACGACGACGTGCGCTCCATCGCCGAGGTCGTGACCCGGCGCGTCACCCGCCTGCTGGAGGAGCAGGCACCAACGCCCGAGGACCCGCTGCCCGGGATCGACCCCACCACCGGGTGACCCCGGAAGTTCTCCTACCCACCGCAGCTGTTCGTCGTTGACGGTGGCCGACCCCAGGTCGAGGCGGCGGCCGGCGCGATGAGCGAACTCGGGATCGTCGATGTCACCCTGGTCGGGCTGGCCAAGCGGTTGGAGGAGGTGTGGCTGCCGGGGGAGGTGGACCCGGTCGTACTGCCCAGGACCAGTGAGGGGCTGTACCTCCTGCAGCGCCTGCGCGATGAGGCGCACAGGTTCGCGATCACCTACCAGCGCACCAAGCGCGCGGCCCGGCTGGTGGACAGCCTGCTCGACGACGTGCCCGGGCTGGGCGAGGCGCGCAAGAAGGCGCTGCTGCGGACGTTCGGCTCCCTCACCCGACTGCGCGCTGCCTCTGCGGCGCAGATCGCGTCGGTGCCCGGCATGGGTCCGGTGACCGCGGAGGCGGTGGTGGCGGCGCTGCGGGCGCAGCAGCCGGCACTCGCCGTGAACACGAGCACAGGTGAGATCATCGACGCCACGACCGCCGGTCCTGCCGGGCTCGTACCGATCGAAGGGTCAACGCCGTGAGCACGCCGCGCGAGCACATCGAGGTCGCCCTGGTCTCCGGGATGTCCGGCGCCGGGAGGTCGACCGCGGCGCGAGCCCTGGAGGACCTGGGCTGGTTCGTCGTGGACAACCTGCCGCCGTCGCTGCTGCCGGCCACGGTCGACTACGTCGCCGACTCATCGGCGGTCACCAAGCTCGCCGTCGTGGCCGACGTGCGCGGCGGGGAGATGTTCGCGGACCTGCAGCGCGCGCTCGACGACGTCGCGGCCGCGGGCGTCGACGTACGGGTCCTGTTCCTCGAGGCCGGCGACAACGAGCTGGTGCGCCGCTTCGAGAGCAACCGCCGCCCCCACCCGCTGCAGGAGCAGGGCCGGGTCCTGGACGGGCTGGCACGGGAGCGAGCGCTGCTCGGGGACCTGCGGGCGCGGGCCGACCTGGTCGTGGACACCTCCAACCTCAACGTCCACGACCTACGCCGCAAGGTCGACGCGGCATTCGATGACAGCGACCGGGTCCGGCTGCGCGCCACCGTCCTGTCCTTCGGGTTCAAGTACGGCATCCCCGTCGACGCCGACTACGTCTTCGACGTACGTTTCCTGCCGAACCCGTTCTGGGAGCCGCACCTTCGCGACCTCACCGGCCTGGACGCCGAGGTCAGCGACTACGTCACGGCGACCGACGACGCCCGGGAGTTCCTGGACCGTCTCGCCGGGCTGCTGGACCTCGTCGCCGACGGCTACCTGCGTGAGGGCAAGCGCTACGTCACCGTCGCGATCGGTTGCACCGGCGGCAAGCACCGCAGCGTCGCGATGGCGGAGAACCTGGCCGTACGCCTGGTCAAGGTCGGCGTCGAGACCCTTGTCATGCACCGTGACCTGGGGCGCGAGTGACTCAGGTCGGGGCCCGCCGTCATGGGCGCCCGACGTCACCCGGGGAAGGCCCTCGCGTCGTGGCCGTGGGCGGTGGCCACGGGCTGGCCGCCACCCTGCGCGCACTGCGCCGCGTCACCGACGAGCTCACCGCCGTCGTCGGCGTGTCGGACGACGGCGGCTCCAGCGGCCGGCTTCGCCGTGAGCTCGGGGTTCCGCCGCCCGGCGACCTGCGCATGGCACTTGCCGCGCTGTGCGGCGATGACGCCTGGGGGCGCACCTGGAGCAGGGTGGTCCAGCACCGCTTCGGTGGCAACGGAGATCTCGCCGGGCACGCCCTCGGGAACCTGCTGATCACAGCACTTTGGGAGGAGACGGCCGACATCGTCGTCGGGCTCGACTGGGTCGCGGCGCTGCTGGGAGCCCACGGCCGGGTACTCCCGGTCGCGACCCAGGGACTGCAGATCGTCGCCGAGGTCACCGGGTTGGACCCGACCCGCCCCGACCTCGTGCAGGAGGTGCGTGGGCAGGCTGCGGTCGCCGGCTCCTCGGGGCGCGTGGCCTCGATCCGGCTCGAGCCTGCCCACGTGGCCGCCTGTCCGCAGGCCCTCGAGGCCATCGCAGCCGCCGACGTCGTCGTGCTCGGTCCTGGGTCCTGGTTCACCAGTGTCCTGGCGCCGCTGCTGGTCCCGGGCATGTCCGACGCCGTGGGTTCGGGCCGACGGCGGGTCGTGCTCGTCTGCAACGTGGGCAATCAGGATCTCGAGACCAGCGGGCTCAGCCGCGCGCAGCAGCTGCAGGTGCTGGCCGAGCACGTACCTGCGGTGGGCATCGACATGGTCGTTGCGGACCCCCAGGTCCACGACCGCGCCGGGTTGGAGGCGGTGGCCGTGGCCCTCGGGGCCAAGGTGACCACGGTACCGGTCGCCGCTCGTGACGGCTCACCGACCCACGACGTGGACCTGCTCGCGTCCGCACTGGCCGGGGTCCTGGCCTGATGAGCCCGGCCCGCCGGTCGGACCGATGGGGTCACCAGGGCCGCCCCGGCCTAGCATCAGGGCGATGACGACCACGCCGCCCGACACGGCGCAGCCCGGGCCCGACACCGCGATCGGACACTGGCGCCGACAGGTTGAGTTGGTTCTCGCGCGCAGCGGCGCACACCCGGACGCGCCGGTCGACGAGCCGGAACGAGTCCTGGACACCAGGACGTACGACGACCTCGTGGTCAAGGCCCTCTACACCGCCGCCGACGCGCTCCCGGAGCAGCCGCTGCCAGGTCACGCCCCGTACACCCGCGGCTCGCTGCCACCGAGCCGGGCGCCGGGATGGGACGTCCGCGCCCGGCACGTCCTCGGGCTCGACGCGGTCGGCACCAACCACGCCGTCCTCACAGACCTCGAGAACGGCGTCACCTCGTTGTGGCTCTCGTTCCCCGCGCAGGCCCTGCCCCCGGTGACGCTGGACCAGGTGCTTTCGGGCGTACGCCTCGACGTCGCGCCTGTGGCACTGGAAGCCGGGCCGCGATTCGTGCAGGTGGCACACGACTTCTTCGCCCTCATCGACGCACAGACTGACGTCGACCCAGCCCTCGTGGAGATCAGTCTGGGGGCGGACCCGTTGTCTCTGCTGCTTCGCGAGGGCACGGTGACCGAAGGCGCCGGGTTAGCAGACGCGGTGCAGCTGGCGGCGTTGGTCCGCGACCGGCCCGGGCGAGAGACCACGTTCGTTGCCGACGGTACGTCGGCGCACGAGGCAGGTGCCAGCGACGTCGAGGAGCTCGCCGTCACGCTCGCGGCCGCCGTCACATACCTGCGGGCCCAGGTCGCGGCCGGCATCGACCCGGGCGTCGCACTCGGGCAGATCGAGTTCCGTCACTGCCTCGGCGACGACCAGTTCCAGGGCATCGCGAAGCTGCGAGCCGCCCGCCGGCTCTGGGCTCGCGTCGCCCAGGTCGCCGGTGCGGGCGAGGGGGTGTCCGGCGCACGCCAGCACGCCGTGACCTCCGCCGCGATGCTGAGCCAACGCGACCCGTGGGTGAACGTGCTGCGGTGCACGCTTGCCACGTTCGCGGCGGCCACCGGAGGGGCGCAGTCGGTCACTGTCCTGCCGTTCGACGAGGCCATCCCGGGAGGTGCCCCCGGGGTCTCCCGGGCGTTCTCGGCGCGGCTGGCCCGCAACTGCCAGATCGTGCTGCTCGAGGAGGCCCACGTCGGCCAGGTCCTCGACCCGGTCGGCGGATCCTGGTACGTCGAGTCGCTCACCGACGCCCTCGCGCACGCGGCCTGGGACTGGTTTCGGGAGATTGAAGCGGCAGGGGGGTTCCAGGCCGCCGTACCTCTGATCACCGAGCGCATCGCGGCGACCCGGCAGCGGCGCCTCGCCGATGTCGCTCACCGCCGGCGCCCGCTGACCGGTGTGAACGAGTTCCCCGACCTGGCGCAAGCTCCGCTCCCGGCGACCGCCCGCGCGAGTGTCGCTGGGCCGGCGATCCGTTACGGCGCAGCGTACGAATCGCTGCGTGACAGGTCCGACGACCACCTCGAGCGCGTCGGGGTCCGGCCCACCGCCGTGCTGTGCATGCTCGCCGGTGGGTCGGGGCGGGCGAGCTTCGCCGCGAACCTGCTGGCCAGCGGCGGCGTCGCGACGGTGCGGTTCGGGCCGTACGCCACGGCCGCGGACGTCCCGGGCGCCGAGCTCTGCGGGCAGGCGCCCCTTGTCGTGCTCTGTGGCTGCGATCAGGCCTATGCCACGGAGGCCGCCGCCACGGTGGCGTCGCTGCGAGGTGCCGGAGTGGCGTTACTCGCGATCACGGGCGCCTGGGCCGGATCGCTCGCACTTCGCCCGGATGCAGTTCTCACCGACGGCATCGATGCGGTGAGCGTCCTGTCCGGCCTGCTGGACTCGATGGGGGTGCGATGACTTTGCCCGAGATCGCCAGCTTCGCGACCGTCCCCCTGGTCGACCCCACGGCGGTCGGCTCGGCCACGGCCGGTCCGAGTGAAGATGGCTCGACCACCGGTGACTGGACGACGCCCGAGGGCATCGCCGTGCGCCGGGTCTACACCGCGTCGGACCTCGACGACCTCGCAACCGGCGCACATCCGTACCCCCTCGACAGCCTGCCCGGCTCGCCGCCGTTCCTGCGTGGGCCATACCCGACG
>JBDTDW010000311.1:0-7266 GCA_039922855.1 Candidatus Nanopelagicales bacterium
GTCGATGTGGTCGGCGCGGTCCTCGTCCAGCAGCAGCCGTACCGCATCGCCCATCACGTGCGGGTCGACGCCGTACAGCTGGACGCTGCGCGGGCTCTCGTCCGGGTCCATCGCCACCATCGCGAGTGTCTCGGCATTGCGCTCCACCAACGCTCGGCTCGTCACCATCTCCGTGACGTACACGCCGACCCCAACGTGTTCTGGAGATGAAGGTGCCCCACGATGCGCTGGAGGCACCCTTTGCTCCCCAATCCGCGCGTTGGCCGAGCGAACCGACTCCGCCGCAAGCGTGGCTCGCGCCTGCTCGCGCGCCAAGCGACGAAATGCCCGGTTCGTGATCCCGGCCATGGGTGCCAGGACGACAGGTACGCCGGCAAGTGCCAGCAGCTCGCGTCCGGTCGTCACCAGCTCATTCTCCCAGGTCCGGGGAGGAACGTTCTCCTTGGTGCAATCGGCGCACCGTGCGATCGGATGGGATGGTCTGGGGAACCTGAGGCGCCAACTCGCCCCGGGGCGCCGTCAATCGCCGGCCCACATGTGATCCCTGAGGGCGCAGTGACCTGGCCGCAACTACAGCTGAGGCGGGTTCTCGGTGTTGGCGCGCGCGGTGCCGCTGTCGCACGGGGCACCTTCATCCGGAAGAACCAGAGGCGTGGGTGGGTGGGGTCAGAGCCAACCGTGCTCGGTGGCGATGCGGGCAGCTTCGGCCCGGGTGCGGGCTCGTGTCTTGCTGATCGCCGCGGATAGATAGTTGCGTACGGTCCCCTCCGACAGTGACAGCATCCGGGCGATGTCGGCGACTGTGCCGCCGTCGCGAGCAGCCACGAGCACGTCGCGCTCGCGCTCGGTGAGCGGGCTGTCGCCGGCCGCAAGCGACTCGGCGGCCAGCGAGGGGTCGACCACCCGCAATCCGGAGTGGATCCGACGGATCGCATCGGCGAGGCGCTCGGCGGGGGAGTCCTTGACCATGAAGCCGCTCGCACCGGCTGCCATCGCACGCCGAAGGTAACCCGGGCGCCCGAACGTGGTGACCACGAGCACCCGGCAGCTGGGCACCTGCTCGCGCAGGATGGCCGTCACGGCGATCCCGTCCAGGCCTGGCATCTCGATGTCGAGGACGGCGACGTCCACGTCCTTGTCACGTACGGCGTCCACGACCTCGTCACCTCGCCCCACCTCCGCCGCGATCTCGATGTCGGGCTCCATCGACAACAGCGCCGCCAATGCCCCCCTGACCAGATGTTGGTCATCGGCAAGCAGAACCCGGATCACCGGCTCGCTCGCTGCTCTGCGGACCCGGCCGGCTCGGCCCGGGCCCCTTCCTCGGGGCGCATTCGCGCGGTTGCCGCGCGCCCCTGCGGGGTGCCGGCCAGCGACTCCGTGGGCACGACGTCAGGAGCCCCGACGCCATCCGCGGCTCGGGCCGGCAGCATCGAGGCAGCAACCCGAAATCCTCCGTCGGGTGCTGGACCCGCCTCGAAGTGCAGTCCCTCGTCCTCGACCCGTCGACGCAGTCCGATCAACCCCGACCCGTTCTCACCTGGGTGGTCGTCCCCCACCCTGTCATGCCCGCCCCGGCCGTCGTCTCGGACCTCGATCCCGCCGCGCTCGACCCGGATGAGGCATCTGGATGCCCCGCTGTGGCGCACCACGTTCGTGACCGCTTCGCGCACGACGTAGCCGTACAGCTCGCGCAGCTCTCCCGGCACGTCGTCGACTGCACCAGGCAGGTCAGGTTCGATCCCGGCCGCCAGCAGCGCCGTACGGGCCGAGGAGAGCTCGCCTACCAGCGACACTTCTCGTACGCCCGCGGCGGTGCTGCGTACGTCCGCCAGCGCCTCTCGTGCCAACCGTTCGATATCGGTGATCTCAGCGCGCGCACGGCCCGGGTCGCGGTCGACAAGCTTGCCGGCGAGCTCGGACTTGACCGTGATGACCGTCAGGCTGTGACCGAGGATGTCGTGAAGGTCGCGCCCGAAGCGTTCCCGCTCCTCCAGCACCGCCAGACGTGCCTGCTCCTGCTGAGAGGCGTAGAGCGCGCGGTTGAGCTGGGCCATCTTGACAACACCGAACATCGCCATGGAGGCAGCGAGGATCGAGATCGGATATCCGGCGTCGGAGTTCCACCCCGGAACCCACAACGACAGCGCGGCAGAGACCAAGATCAAGAGCGATGATGCCGCGATCGCCGCCCGCCCGCTCAAGGTCGCGTGTGCCGCCACCGCGACGAACACCCATGTGCTCATCGCCGACTCACCGGCTAGCGGGAGCCACAGCAGGCTGAGTGAGAACAGGAGCAACGGGACCAGCCAGAACCTGCCGCTGCGCCGTGCGCCGAACGGAGTGATGACGCAGAAGAGGTACGTGACCACGAACGCGGCCATGAGCAGCACACCGGCGACTCGTACCAGCGGTTCGGAATTGCGATCCCAGGCATCGAGGGCAGTCGGCACCAGAAAGACGAGCCAGACCGCTGCGAACAGCACACCCCATCCGTGACGCCAGCCATCCCACGCTGCGGCGGGGGCACAGTCGGCGGCCGCCGGCCCCTTATGAGTACCCGGATCGGTCACGGCTACACGGTAGCCGCGGCCGGCAGCCTCGTCGCTCATGCGGCTACACGCTCACCGTCCCGCTGGTAGGCGCGGGCGGCCAGAGCCACCAAGACCACGCTCCAGGCCGCAATCACCAACCAGCCCTTTGCCGGCCACCACTGACCGGTGAAGGCGGACTGACCGGCCTGTACCAGCCAGTACGACGGGATCAGCTGCGAGATGTCGTGCACAAATCCTGTGTTCCCCGTGATCGGCCCCCAGGACCCGCCGAGCAGCGCGAACAGGGCAGAGGTACCGCCCATCACCGGACCGACCGACTCGCTGGACAGTGCATGCCCGAACCAGATCCCCATCGCCGCGAACGGGATCAGTCCGATGAGAACGAGCACCAGCATCCGGGTCCAACCGTCGAGCGGCATACGTACTCCGAGCCCGATGACGGCCACACCACCGAGAACCACGATCGTCAACAGCGCCAGCAAGTATCCGGTCGCGACCTTCGTTCCTAGATAGTTGCCTGGCGACAGCGGGGTCAACCGAAGCTGGCGTACCCAGCCGAGCTGCCGCTCAGGGGCGATGCGGGCACCGCCCGACAGGACCGACATCATGGCCCCCCACGAGATCATCCCGACCAGGTAGTACAACGCGAACGAGATGCCGGTGCCGAGGAAGTTGTGCTCGTCCCGGTTGGCTCCCCCGACGATCACGAGCAGCACCAGCGGGAAGACGAGCGAGAAGGCCGTGAAGCGGACGTTGCGCAGCGTCCGGACCGTCTCGTATTTGGCGTAGGTGAGCGCGCTCATCGAGAAGCCTCCTGCCGGTTCATCATGTCGTCCCTGTCGTTGGTGTCACCGTCACCGGTGATCTGAAGGAACGCTTCGTCCAGGCCAGCGCCACGGACCTCGAGGTCGTGGGCGCCGGGGTAGGCCACCAGCAGCGCACGAAGCGTTGCATCCGAGTCGTTGCAGGTGAGCACCACCGACTCACCGCGCCGATCCGCCGCGGCGACCCCGGGCAGGGCCTGCAGAGCGTCGCTGTCCACATCCGGCAAAGTGGCGCGGATGGTCCTCACGTTGACCACCGACTTGATCTGGGTGGCCGAACCGTCGGCGACGATCCGGCCGCCGGCCATCAGCACGATGCGGTCGGCGAACTCGTCGGCCTCCTCCAGGTAGTGGGTGGCGAAGAGCACTGTCTTCCCGGTGCCTGCGAATGCACGCATCGTCTGCCAGAAGTCATGGCGTGCCAGGACGTCGAGGGACGCTGTCGGCTCGTCGAGGACCATCAGGTCCGGGTTGGAGACCATCGCGATCCCGAAACGGACCCGCTGGGTCTGTCCCCCGGAGAGCTTTGCCGCCCGCTTGCCGGCGACGTCCTGCAGACCTGCGACAGCAAGCACGTCGTCGACGGGCCGTGGGTGCGGGTATAGCGACCCCATCATCGTGAGCAGCTCGCGTACGGAGAGGTTCTCGATGAGGCCGCCGGTCTGCAGCATCGCGCCGACCGAGCCCCGGGTGACCGCCTCGTGCGCGGTTTTACCGAACAGCGTCACTGTCCCGCTGTCCGGTCGGGTCAGCCCGAGCAGCATGTCGATCGTCGTCGACTTACCCGCGCCGTTGGGCCCGAGCAGCGCGACGATCTCACCTCGGGACACGGTCAGGTCGATGCCCTGGACCGCATGGGTGCTTCCGTAGCTGCGGTGCAGCGATCGAAGCTCGATGGCCGGTGCCGGGCTCGGCTGCGCACTGTGATTTCGGTTCATGCCATCCAGCCTGACCGCTGGCTGCGTCACCGGGCAGTGCCGGACATCCCGACTCCACCATGACAGGTGTCACCGCCGGATTCGGCCCGGCCGGTCCGTTGGCGACGGGCGCCAGGTCGCAGGAGTGGATGGGGTCGCCTTGCGCGATGTCAGCACAGGACGAGGGGTGGCCCGCGAGGCGCCTTCAGCCGGCAGGTAGCCGGGCGGCTAGCCAGGGGATTACGGCGTCGAGGGAGATCCGCTGCTGCTCCATGGTGTCGCGCTCGCGGACCGTCACGGCCTGGTCCTGCAAGGTGTCGAAGTCGACGGTGATGGCGTACGGCGTGCCGATCTCGTCCTGGCGGCGGTAACGCCGCCCGATCGCACCGGCGTCGTCGAACTCGACGTTCCACCGTTGCCGGAGCTCCGCGGCGAGGTCCTTGGCCTTGGGGGTCAGATCGGCGTTGCGAGACAACGGGAGCACGGCCACCTTGACTGGGGCCAGCCTTTTGTCGAAGCGCATCACGGTTCGCTTGTCGACCCCACCCTTCGCGTTCGGTGCCTCATCCTCGTCGTACGCCTCCAGCAAGAACGCGAGCACCGCCCGGGTCAGTCCCGCGGCCGGCTCGATGACGTAGGGGAACCAGCGCTCACCGGACTCCTGGTCGAAGTAGGACAGGTCCACACCGGAGTGTGCCGAGTGTGTCTTGAGGTCGAAGTCGGTGCGGTTCGCGACCCCCTCCAGCTCGGCGAACTCCGAGCCGCCGAACCGGAACCGGTACTCGATGTCCACGGTGCGTTTGGAGTAGTGGGACAGCTTCTCCGTCGCGTGCTCGTACCTGCGCAGGTTGTCCGGCGACAGCCCGAGGTCGAGGTACCAGTCCCAGCGCGTCTGCAACCAGTACTCGAACCACTGCTCGTCCGTGCTGGGCTCGATGAAGAATTCCATCTCCATCTGTTCGAACTCGCGGGTGCGGAAGATGAAGTTGCCTGGGGTGATCTCGTTGCGAAAGCTCTTGCCGACCTGCGCGATCCCGAAGGGGGGCTTCTTACGCGCCGTGCCCGCGACGTTAGCGTAGTTGATGAAGATACCTTGTGCGGTCTCTGGTCTGAGGTAATGCAGCGACGACTCGTCTTGCACGGGGCCGAGGTGGGTGGACAGCAGCCCGTTGAAGGCGCGGGACGCGGTGAACTGCCCCTTGGTCCCGCAGTTCGGGCATGTGATGTCGGCGAGCCCACCCTCGGGCGCGCGGCCCTTCTTGTTCTCGTACGCCTCGATCAGCTGGTCCTCACGGAACCGGTGGTGGCAGTGCAGGCACTCCGTCAGCGGGTCGACAAAGGCGTTGAGGTGACCTGAGGCCTCCCAGACCTGCGGCGCCAGGATGACGGCAGAGTCCAGGCCCACCACGTCGTCGCGGGTCTGCACCATCGCGCGCCACCATTGCCGCCGGACGTTCTCCTTCAGCTCCACGCCCAGCGGACCGTAGTCCCACGCCGACCGGGTGCCCCCGTAGATCTCGCTGCAGGGGAACACGAACCCCCGACGCTTGCAGAGGTTGACGACGGCGTCGATGCGGTCCTGGGCCATGGGGCTCCGTCCGGCTGGGGTGTCGGCGAGTGGGTGCGGGCTCACGGTACCTGCTGCGAGGGCGTCGTTCCCCCGGCCGACCCGTCAGGGCCGCACCCTTCACGGGTCACACCCGCAGGAGGCCGAACCCGTCCTGGGCCGGTCCCGCAGCAAGCCAGACTGCGGCGACGCCGCCGGGCTCAGGTGAGGTCGACATAGTGCCAGTGCAGGTCCCTGCGTACGAGGGGACGCAGGACGGCGACGACCCGGTCGAAGCGCAGTGCCAGCACCGCCTCGGCCTCCCGCGGGCAGACCGGGACTGCCAACACGGTGTACGCCGCTCCACCGGCGCGCACGGCCTGGCCGATCATCTGCGCCGCGGTGCCGGTCTCGACCCCGTCGTCCACGACGACCACGAGGCGACCGGAGACCTCCAGGGGCAGCTCCACCGAGACCCCGGAGTCGCCTCGTACCACCGGCAGCGCGGTCAGCGGCACCCCGAGGGCCGCGGCCACCGCGACCGCGACCGCGGTGCCGCCCGGGTCGACGCCGAGCACCAGGGGCGGGTCGTACTCCTCGAGGTCGGCGCACGCGGCCACGGCCGACGCGACGAGCGGCGCAAGCGCTCGACCCGCTTCGAGTCGGTTGGCGAACTTCACCTCGCCCGTCCTCTCCCCGCCCAGGCCACCAACAGCCTCGTGTCACCGGCCAGTAAGCGGGTGCGACGATGATGCCCGACAGACTCGGCCACGAAGGCGCGGCGTCACCGAACAGACTGCCCGACCCCAAGGACCGCCCGAACCGCAGACTGCCCGATCCCGCAGGACATCGCCGCCCGGAAGGACCGACGTGCCCAAGAGCAAGCGCCACCCGGCCCGTCGGCCGCAGCAGCGTACGGCCAAGCGCCCGCACTCGCCCCGGTCGGTAACAGCACGGGCCCCGCAGCCGGCGCAGACCGGCTTCCGGGGCCGGCTGGAGCGGGGCAGCGCGCCGCTGCTGCTGGCGATGCACCGTCTGCACCGGTTGGTCCTGCCGTTCCTGATCGGTGCATTCCTCGTGATCGGGCTCTGGCTGCCGTGGCGCATCGCGGCCGTACTCGTCCTGGTCGATGCCGTGTTCCTGGCGTGGCTGCTGGCGCTGTCGTGGCCGCTGCTGGACACCCGGGGCCGGGTGCTGCGGATGGTCGCGGTCATCGCCCTGGTGCTTGCCGCCAGCCTGCGGATGGCCCACGTCTTCTGAACTGACCGTCGTCGGCAAGGAGCGTGCTCGGGCCGCGACGAATTCAGGCGGTCAGCGAGGGTTCGTGGCCGGTGTGGTGGTGCTCACCGTGCGGGTCGCGCTGAGCCGCGTCGTGTCCTAATCTTCGTGACAGCAACCACGTCACGAGCCAGATCACCGTCGCG
>JBDTDW010000312.1:0-3034 GCA_039922855.1 Candidatus Nanopelagicales bacterium
GATGCTCCCCCCGGTCGTGGCGCTGCAGACTGCGCTGATGGCAGGGCTCAGCGAGACCGAGCGCAGACGCCTTCTCAGCTCGTTGGCCACCATCCATCACGCGATCGACACGATCGACGCGAACTCGGTCGTAGCAGCAGCTCCGCCGCGCGGCGTGGCAAGGCACAACTGACTCCATCGCCCCTTCCACCTAGACAGCAACAGGTGGTGAGGCCGCGCCGTACCGGGCGCCAGCGGGTGGACAGGACCGGCACCGTGATCGTGGCGATGACCTCGCCGATCCCCGTCACGCCGTTTGACCCCGCGACCCGGTAGCGGTGCTTCCTGCCCGAACCGGTGCGGGGTTTCCGGGACGGGGTGGCAGGATGCGCGGGTGATTGACGGGATCGTGGTGGCCTCGACCGAAACGGACTACGAGGTCTTCGCATTCCTGATCCGGGAGTACTGGCAGTGGTTGCGGGACCGCTACGCAGACCTGCCCGGATTCATCGACGCCGTCGGTGGTCACCAGGCGCTGGACGCCGAGCTGGGCGCCCTGGCGCAGAAGTACGGTCCACCGGAGGGCAAGACCCTGCTGGCGGTGCGCGACGGACAAGTACGCGGTGCCATCGCGTACCGCGACCTGCACGACGGAGCATGCGAGATGAAACGCCTGTTCGTGCCCGATCGCTTCCAGGGGCAGGGCACCGGGCGGTCGCTGTGCCGTGCCCTGCTCGAGTTGGCGACCGCTGACGGGTTCAGCGCGATGCGCCTGGACACCGGATACCAGAACGACGAGGCCCTGCTGATGTACGAGTCGCTCGGCTTCGTCCAGTGCCCGCCGTACCACGAGTACCCGGCAGAGCTCGTGCCACATCTGCGCTTCCTGGAGAAGTCGCTCGCGACGACCTAGAACCGGGAGCGCGCGCCCGAGGCGCAGAGCGCAAAGCCCTGGATGCCATGAGCCCCGATCCATCGGCCTGGCTGCACTGGGCCCAGATGCCCCGGACCCAGAGGCAAAAAAGGCCTAGATGGCTACCGCCACCTCTGCTACCTCACCGCGCTGCGCCACGACCTGCCGGTCCACCGACGCGCCGGGAGCCAGCGTCCGTAGCGTCCAGCTCCCCGGTGCCGCGAAGAACCGGAAGTGCCCTGTGGCACTTGTCGGGACCTCGGCGGTGAACTCACCGGTGGCATCGAGCAGTCGCACGTACGCCCCGGCGACGGGCAGCTCACCCTTGCTGACCGTGCCCTGGATCACGGTCTCCTTCGACAGGTCGAGCCCTTCCACTGACAACCCTCCGGTCGTGGCGCCACACATCAGAGCGAGCCTCCGCCCTCGGGCGTGCCCGGCTCGTCGCCGAGCTGGACCGGCACGCCGATGAGCGAGCCGTACTCGGTCCACGACCCGTCGTAGTTCTTGACACTGGGCTTGCCGAGCAGCTCCTTGAGCACGAACCAGGTGTGGGAGGAGCGCTCACCGATCCGGCAGTACGCAATGAGGTCCTTGCTCAGGTCCAGCCCGGCACCCTCGTACAGCGCGGTGAGCTCGTCGTCGGTCTTGAACGTGCCGTCGTCGTTGGCGGCCTTGCTCCAGGGCACGTTCGCTGCGGTCGGGATGTGCCCGCCGATCTGCGACTGCTCCTGTGGCAGGTGCGCCGGCGCGAGCAGCCGGCCCGCGAACTCGTCCGGGCTCCGGACATCGATGATGCCCTTGCGCCCGATCGCGTCCACCACCTCGTCACGGAACGCGCGGATCGAGGTGTCCGGAGCCTTCGCCACGTACGTCGTCGTCGGGCGGTCGACCACGTCGGCCACGAGCTCACGGCTGTCGAGCTCCCACTTCTTGCGGCCGCCATCGAGCAGCTTGACGTCCTGGTGCCCGTACAGCTTGAAGTACCAATAGGCGTATGCGGCGAACCAGTTGTTGTTGCCGCCATAGAGGATCACGGTGTCGTCGTTGCTGATGCCCTTGGCGGACAGAAGCTTCTCGAAACCGGCCTTGCCGATGATGTCGTGGCGTACGGGCTCACGCAGGTCACCGCGCCAGTCGAGGCGAACCGCGCCCCGGATGTGGTTCTTCTCGTAGGCGGCAGTGTCCTCGTCGACCTCGACGATGACGAGCTTCGGGTCGTTCAGATGGGCTTGGACCCATTCGGCGTCAACGAGAACGTCGCTGCGACTCATGGTGTTTCTCCTTCTATTCAGGTGCCCGGGAGGGCGGTCACGCGGTGGGACGATCAGTAGGTGGCGCTACGACGGTCGAGCGTCCGTGCTGCGAGCAGGTACATCTCACAACCCAGGCAGTAGTCGAACGCCGCGTTGAGGAAGGCGGCGGCCAAGGCCAGACCGACCGCGGTGTAGGCCAGGTCGGGGATCCCTGCAAGCAGCCCGAGCAGACCGACAGCGGCGAACACGAGGCCGACGGACTGGGCGAACCGGGGCGCAGCCGCGTCCTCGAGCTCGCGTGGCGATGCAAGGCGGGGTCGTACGAACCGGCGGTACGCGATGCCGTACGGCTGTGCCCAGAGCCCGACGAACGCACCGAGCGCGAACACGACGACCTGCCAGCCGAGCAGGACCGTGGCCAGGCCGGAGGGAATGGTGAGCAGCACGGCCGCGAGCACGACCGAGGTGAGAACCGCCCCGAACCGCGGGCCCCTCGGGTCGATCTTGGTCCGCTGGACCGGTCGGGTGATGACGGTCATGGGTAAGACTCCTGACAGGCGTACGCGGGTGGGCGTTCGTAGCAGGAGCGAGGCTCATGATGCAGCCGTCCGTCGAGGCGACGGGTTCCGGGTGCGACGGGCTGGAGGGCGCGCCTGCGTCAGGACATTCGACAGCCGGAGGACATGACGCGGCACAGGTCGACAGCGCGTCGCCTCGTCAGCATCACCTCGGACATGGTGCAAAGGCTACTCGTCTGCCACTGCCACCCTCGGGGAGCGTCCGCATGCTGAGACGGCGATCTCACAGGAGACGTCGGTCTCACAGGAACTGCCCGAGGGCTGCGATCACGTCGCTGCGACTCGGGGCGCCGCTCGCGCGGGTGCGG
>JBDTDW010000313.1:0-7229 GCA_039922855.1 Candidatus Nanopelagicales bacterium
GGCCGGCCGGCGTGCTGCTGACGGCTCCGGGATCGCGACTGCCCACGACTCCGGCGCCGAACGGACCCTGGTGGTCGATGTCGCCCACGATCTAGGAGTGCCGTTTGCCACGCTCGCCGAGGCCACGAGGACGACACTGGCGGGGCTGATCGAGCCGGGACTCATACCCATGAACCCCCTCGACGTCTGGGGCACGGGCGCCGACACTCACGCACTCTTCACGAGCACCTTGACAACACTCGCTGGCGACCCCGAGGTTGCGGCCGTGGCACTGGCTGTCGATCTCGCCGTGGAGCACGACGGTGACGATGCCTACCCCCGGACTGCGGTGGACGTGTGGGCAGCGACGGAGAAACCAGTAGCAGTCCTGAGCAACATGCACTCCGCCGTCGACGGTGCCCAGGCGCAGTGGCTGCGTGGCCAAGGTGTGCCGGTGCTCGAAGGGACTCGCAGCGGACTCCGCGCGCTGGGAAACCTGTTGCAGTATCGCGACTTCAGGGCTCGCCCCTCAGTCGTCGAAACTCCACAGGACCCCGCGCGCAGGGAACGTTGGCGCCAACGCCTCGCTGTCGGGCCGCTCACCGGGTCGGAGTCGTTCGACCTGCTCGGCGACTACGGCATCGCACACGTGTCCGTCCGGAGCGTCACCACTCGGGAGGGCGCCGTTGCAGCCGCCATGACGTTGGGCTGGCCGGTAGTACTGAAGATCGACGAGCCGGGCATCCTGCACAAGTCCGACGTCGGCGGAGTGGTCCTGGGTCTCACCGACGCCGCCGCCGTGGCGGGCGCGTACGACGACATGGCGGCCCGCCTAGGAGCGCGCGTGCTGGTGTCGGCAAGCGCATCCCCCGGGGCCGAGCTCGCTCTCGGGCTGGTCCGAGACACCGGCCTCGGCCCACTCGTCGTCGTCTCTGCCGGTGGGGTCCTCATCGAGCTGTTGGCTGATCGAGCCGTGGCGCTGCCGCCCCTCGACCGCGAACGGGCCAGAGCCCTCATCGACAATCTCGTGCTACGTCCCCTGCTCGACGGCCTGCGCGGAGCCCCGCCTGTCGACCTGGCCCCCATCGTCACCGCCATCGTGGGCCTGTCCCACCTGGCGGTGGAGATCGGCGACCACCTCGACGCCCTGGACATCAACCCCGTGATCGCATCTCCCACCGCGACTCTGGCAGTAGATGCCCTGATAGTCCCCCGCTCCAACCCCGAAGCACGTCACTGACCCTGTGGTCGTTCATCGGCCCGATTCGCCCCGACAGTCGACCGCCGGACCAGTGATGTCGGTGTCTGTACGGCGGCAGCCCCAGGGCCTAGACTGAACGGCCAGTCAGTTTCGACCTAGGAGAGCCCATGCACGGCTTCACCGATGCGGACCTCGAGATCCAGGCGCGGGCGCGCGAGTTCGTCGACTCGGTGATCCCGTACGAGGTCGAGGCCGAGATGAACGAGGGGCGGCTGGCGCCCGAGGTCGAGGCCGAGCACGCGCGCCGCGCCATCGCGCTGGGGCTGCACGCCACGAACATGGCGAAGGATGTCGGTGGCGGCGGTTTCACGATGCTGCAACAGGTTCTCGTCCAGGAGCAGTGCGGCCGAGCCACTAATGCGCTGGCGTGGGTGATGCATACCCCGCCGGCGTGGCTGGCGCAGGTAGCGACCTCGTACCAGGTCGAGCGCTGGGTGAAGCCCGCGGTCCGCGGCGAGCTGCACGAGTGCTACGCCATCACCGAGGAGGACGCGGGCTCGGACGTGGACGCCCTCGTGGGCACCGCGCGGCGCGACGGGGACGACTACATCCTCGACGCCGTGAAGTGGCACGTCACCTCCTACAACGAGGCGCAGTACGCGTTCGTGCAGGTCAAGCTCGCGGACGGGCCGCACAAGGGTGAGCACGCGATGTTCATCGTGGACCTGCCGACGCCGGGCGTGCGGGTCGTACGGACACCGGCGTACACGCACACCATCAACCATCACCACCCGATCGTGGCATTCGAAGGGGTGCGGATCCCCGCCGCCAACCTGGTCGGCGCCGAGGGCGACGGGATGTCGTTCGCCTACGAGTGGTTCAGGTTCGAGCGGGTGATGGTGGCGGCACGATGCGTCGGAGCCGCCGAACGCCTGCTCGCCGAGACGACAGCATTCGCGAAGGAGCGCATCGTCAACGGTCGGCCGTTGATCGAGGCACAGCTGGTCCAGGGGATGCTCGCCGACATCGCCACCGAGCTGTTCGCGGCGCGCTCGATGTTGTACGCGACCGCCCGCGGCATCGACGAGGGCGTCGACGTGAAGGTCGCGCACGCGCAATGCTCGATGCTCAAGCTGTTCGCGTCCGAGATGGCCGGACGGGCCGCCGACCGTTCAGTGCAGATCTTCGGCGGCCGCGGGTACATGCGCGAGAACGTCGCGGAGCGATTCTTCCGCGAGCTGCGGGTGGAGCGCATCTGGGAGGGCGCCAGCGAGATCCAACGCCTGATCGTGGCCGGTCAGCTCGCCAAGCGCGGCCCCGCAGCCCTCATCTAGCCCGGTCCGAGCCGTTCCCGCTCCAGCAAAGCCGCGTCAGAAGCGCACTGGAACGACCAGGACCCGCGGGGTCGCCGCGAGCCTTACCGCTCCCTCTGGTAATGATCGGGAAAGAGCAGCCGACCTGGCGCGGCTACGCCGGAGCGGGCACAGACTGCTGCGTCGCCGCCGGCGGCGGCAGCTCGGCCACCGTGCCGACGCCGAGATAGCGGGCCGCGACCATCGAGACGAAGTGGTAGACGCCGTCCTCCTCCGGGGCCATCGGCCCAGGGATCGCCTGCTCGGCGGCGAGCCCCCGCTGCACCGACTCGCACGCACCCCAGTCCTGCCGGTTCGTGATGTCCCAGAAGTCGATCGTGTTCGACGGCTCGAAGTCGATGCGCTGCACCGCTTCACGCGGGAAGGCCCAAGCGCACTCGACGTGCGTACGCCCAGCTGACAGTGGCGTCAGCACGTGTGTCATGACGTAGTCGGGGTGCAGGCTGATGAGCAGGTTCGGGAACACGGCGATGTACATCACCGTGTGCTGCTCCTGCTCGTCGAGGCCCTCGATGCGCACGCTTGAGCTGCGCCCGTCCAGCGACATGGTCTCGTTGCCCTCGCGCAGGTCCATCCAACCGCCGACCCACTCGCCCTCACGGTCGAGGTTCTCGCCGCTCTCCGGCGGGCTCACCCGGCACAGCTCCGGGTGGATCATCGAGCAGTGGTAGCACTCCTGGTAGTTCTCGATCAGGATCTTCCAGTTGGCCTCGATCACGTAGTCGTGGGTGGTGACGACCTCGAGGTTCTCCGGGGCGTACGGCGCGACGATCGCCTCGAGCTCACCGATGTGATGGTCGAAGTCCCCTGCCTTGCCCGAGGGCGCGACGAAGATCCAGCCGTGCCACTCGCGCACCGGCAGCCCGTACAGGCTGAACTCGGTCTTGTCGAACGTCTCCACGTCGCGGAACCCGGGAGCCACGTGCAGGTTTCCGTCCAGGCGGTACGACCAGGCGTGGTACGGGCAGACGATCGACTTCTTCGTCGCCGACCCCCCGCACGGCAGCAGCTCGTGCCCGCGGTGCCGGCAGGTGTTCACGAATGCGTGCAGTGCCCCGTCCTCCCCGCGGGTGAGCAGGACTCCGGACGTGCCGACAGACACGGCCCGTTGCATGCCCGGCTCCGCGATGTCCGCGCTGCGCCCGGCACAGATCCAGTCCCCGAAGAAGTGGTGCTGCTCCCACTGCAGGACAGCCGCATCGACGTACGCGCCCCTCGGGAGCAGTCGCGCCTGTTCGACGGGGCCTACGCAGCGTTGCAGCTCCTGCGCGTCCAGTGGTGCTGGTGTGACCATGCCGACTCCCGATATCGGTTGACTGAACACACAGTCAGGATACGACGTGGCGCGTTGCCCCGTCCAGAGCTTCGGCGCCCGTGGTTTCTCGCGCCGTCCTCAGAGCTCGCCGGCAAACCCGCCGATCCCTTGGTTGGCCGTCGCGTCGCCCCGGTTCATCCAGCGGTAGATGAAGTAACCGATGGCGACCGCGACGATCGCCGAGAAGAGCAGGAGCGTGGCCAAGGCGTTCAGCGCCGGCGTCGGCGCGGCGCGAGCCGTGTTGTAGATCTTGACAGACACCGGTTCGGTGTCCGAGCCTCCGGACAGGTACCGAGCGATGACGAAGTCGTCGATGACATCGGCGAACACCAGCACAGCGCTGGCCAGCATCGCGGGCCCGAGCATCGGCAGCAGCACTCGGCGGATGGCGCCGAGCTGCGAAGCACCGAGGTCGACGGCCGCCTCCTCGTACTGCTTGCCGATCGTGAGCAGCCGAGCTCGAACGATGACGACGGGGTACGACAGCTGGAACGTGACGAGCCCGGCCACCTGTGCATTGGTTCCGAGCTGCAGCGGGGTGGTGACGGTGGTCAGGAGAAACAGCAAGGCGACGGCCAGCAGCATCTCCGGTATCACGAAGGACAGCAGCATCGCGAAGTTGGCACCGGAGGGCAGCCGACCGCGCCACCGGTCGATTCCGAGGGCGAACGCGACGCCCAACGGCACGGCGATGACGGTCGAGACCACCCCGAGCACGAGCGTGTGGACCAGCGCTGTGTGCATGGTCGAGTCGTTCCACACCGACAGGTTGGGGTCCCCCCAGTACCACCGCATGGAAAAGCCCTGCCATGTGGTGCGGGACTTGCCATTGTTGAACGAGAAGAGGATCGCCACCAGCACAGGGGCCAGTGACCACACCAGGTAGAGGATGGTCACCCACCGGATGATCCGGGGTGGTCGCCACGGGTCGTTCCACCACCTCACCAACCAGCCCATCAGGACCTCGTCCCCTCGTCGCGCGTGGAACGCACGTACCAGAGCATCGGAAGCAGTGCGGCGGCCAGGACCAGCACCACGAACGCGCCCGCCTGCCCGGTCTGGCCCGGAGTCAGGACTGTGTTGTTGATCAGGTTGCCGACCATGCTCGTGCTGGGCTGGGCCGACAGCATGTCGTTGGTGTAGTAGTCACCGAGCATCGGCAGGCAAGTGATCAGGATGGACGCGATGACGGCCGGCTGGCTCAGCCGCCAGGTGACCCGCACGAACGCGCTGAAGCGGCCGGCCCCGAGGTCACGCGCTGCTTCCAGTGAGCTCTGCGGGATCCGGTCCAGGCCCGCGAACAGCGGCAGGATCATGTACGGCACGTAGCCGTACACGAGCCCGAGGATGACCGTGAGCGGCATCCCGTTCAACCAGTCGACCTGCACGTTGAAAAGACCGCCGAGGCTCAACCCCTTGTTGATGAGTCCGTCGTTCTGCAGCAGGTTCACCCATGCCAGCATCCGCATCATGTAGCTGATCCAGAATGGCGCGATCAGCAAGATGAGCAGAATGCCCTTCCACCGCCCGGCCAGCCGGGCCGTGAAGTACGCGACAGGGTAGGCAATGATCAGGCACATGCTGCTGGCGAGCAGGACGTAGACGATGGTGCGAAGGATCGCCGCCCCGTAGATGGCGTTGGCGCCGAAGATGTTCGAGAACACGTACTGGAGCTGGGCGGAGTTCCACTGCAGCGGGTTCCACACCGGGATCGCGTTACGGAAGATCGGGTCTTGCTGCCCGAAGACGATCGCCAGCACGACATACATCGGCAACACGAAGAGCAGAGCGAGCCAGACGATGCCGGGGATTGCCAGGACGGGCCAGAGCAGGCTCCTGCGCTCACGCGGCTTTCGGCCTGCCTTCTTGAGCACCGATCAGCCTCCGGCCTTGAACTTCTGCCACTGCTGCAGCCACAGCGAGGTAACACTCGGCGACATCTCGAGCAGCCGGAACCCGACGTCGAAGTACTCCGGGAGCACCGTGCACGAGGCCAGGTTGGCCGGCAGGTAGCCGTCCTTGACCAGCTGTGTGGGGTTGATGGAGACCTGGGGTGGCTGATACCCGATGAAGGAGAAGTTCCCCAGCGACGTGGGGGTATCGAGCATGTGGTCGATGAACAGGTGAGCAAGGACCGGGCACTTGCCCTTGGCCAGCACCACCATCAGGTCGTTGTCTACCGATCCCTTGCCGTCCGGCGGGAACCAGTAGTTCAGGACCTTCGGGCTCTGCCCGGTCGGCAGGTAGGACACCGCGTTGACCATGTCCCCGGACCAGAACTGGCTCAGGCCCACCTGACCGGTGGCGATGGTGTTGTACATCGTGATCGTGACCACGGGCTTGGTCGCCGCCTGCAGTGCCGTCAGCTGGGTACCGATCCCCTGGATCTGGGCCGGGTCCGTGACGTTCATGTCGGTGCCGCCGGCCTTGAGCAACGGGAGCATCATGGCCGTGTGCCAGTCGTCGATCACGGCTGTCTTGCCGCGGTACTGGGGGTCCCACAGCGAGGCGTAGGGATTGGGCAAAGCCCCGATGTCCTGCTTGACCTGGTCACCACGCCATCCGACCCCGGTGGTGTAGACGGTGTAGGGCACGCTGTAGCGCCACTGCTGGTCGTACCACGGGTTGTGGAAGCTGGGCCAGACGTTCGCGATGTTGGGGATGTACGACTGCTGAAGGGGGCGTATCAGCTTGCCGTTCACCAGCCGGCTGATCTGGTCGTAGCTCGGCCAGTACATGTCGTAAGGGACGTTGCCGCCCCTGATCTTGGTCATGGCCTCGTCCGTGTCGTTGAACGTCGAGACCTGGACCTTCACGTTGTACGCGGCGTACTTCTTCTCGAACGACTTGATCGCGTTCGGGTCGATGTAGTCGGCGTAGTTGTAGAGCTGGAGCACCCCTCCCTGCTCAGGCTTCTGCCCCGCGGCGATGATCGGGTTGTCCGCGTTGATCGGCCACAGGACCGGGTTGCTCGGCGACGCAATCTGCAGCGCGGCGCTCCCGGACGGGGTCACCCCGTTGATGTTGGAGCTGGCGCACGCGTCGAGGAACGTGGTCAGGGACGCGGCGCCCAGGCTGGCCACTGCGGTGCGCTGCAGGAAGCTGCGCCTGCTCAGCGGCGGACGTACGAACCGATGGGCGCGCGACTCGTCGGGAGTGTGGACTGGCTGGTCTGGCATGGGTCCTCCGCCGCATGATCAAGTATTGGGCGCTCGTGAACGCCACCGGCTCAGCCCGGCACCGCCGAGACCTTGCCCGTTGCGGTGATGGTTGCTTAGACTGAACGCTCAGTCAACCTTCGCAACACATCTGAAATCTCCCCGGTCCCGTCGGGCGCCGGGGCACAATGGCGAGGCCGTCC
>JBDTDW010000314.1:0-7037 GCA_039922855.1 Candidatus Nanopelagicales bacterium
ACACCGAGTTGCCCTCCGACGGGAGGTACGAGGCCATCCCGAGCCGGTTGGTGATCTCGATGCCCGCCGCAATGGCGGAGAACAGGGCACCGGTGCTCGCACCCGTGGCCTCCGCGACCGCGACGGCTGCGGGCACCACGTTGGCCGAGGGGTGCAGGACGCTGGGCAGATGGGTGTCATCGAAGTCGAGCAGGTGCGCGAACGTGCCGTTGGCCAGGGCGGCGCTGGGGGCCGGTAGTCGTTCCTTGGAGCCGATCACACTGGACTCGGGCACGCCGGCCCAGGCAGAGATGACCCGCAGCACGGCCTGGTCGGGGGCCTGTGGGCCGTCGGTCTCGGCGCGTCCGGCGAGGCAGTTCCCCAGAACGTCGAGCAGTCGTCGTGCGACATCGGAGGTCGTTGCCTCGTCCAGTCCCTTGTCGCGGCACTCGACGGCGAAGTCGGCGAGGCGCTGGACCGGGGTCGGGTCGCTCACCGCTCGACCACAAGTGCGAGTGGGCGTGCCGGCGCGCCGCTGGCACCGACAATGTTGAGCGGTGCCAGAGCGAGGAGGAACTCGCGTACACCGGCGTCGAGGAGATCGACAAGGCGCATCGTCTCGACGATGTTGATGCCGTGCTCGACCAGCAGCATCCGGTGCACGGGCAGTAGTGCGTGCCCGGCGCCGGCTTTGATCTGCTCGAACGCGATCGTCTCGGCCCCGGCGAGTCGAACCCGATGGTCTACCAGCCACTCCGCCGCCGCGACGCCTGGCCCGGGAACGCCATCGGTCGCCCCGACGAACCGCTCCTTCTCCGACCACAACCGTGACCAACCGGTGCCGATCAGCACCGCGTCGCCGTCGTTGACCTTGACCCCGGTGCGGGTCTCGGCCGACTGCAGGTCCTCACCAGTCACTTCATAGCCGGCAGGCAGCGTGTCCACCTCGTGGACCCCTGCCACGTCGAGCAGCACGCACCGCCCGACGTACGGCCGAAAGGTGTCGATGCCCAGATCGGCGAAACCGTCGTGGGATGTCAGAGAGTCGGCGTCGACATCGCCGAAGAGCCGCCCCCGGTGACTGACGTGGGCGAGCGCGTCGACGTGGGTGCCGACGTGCCCACCTGTCACGATGATCTCGTTGGCGGCTGAGTCCCCGTCGGCGCGTACGTGGTCGCCGTGCCGTCGGACCAACGACATCTGGAAGGGGGGATGGTTCGGCGACTGCGGCATGCCGCGCTGCATCGGCTGGGACAGGTCGACGACGCGCGCGGCAGCGAGCTGTGCCCAGTCAAAGCTCATGTGTTGCTCCCGAGATGACCCCGTCCGCTGCGAGTGTGTCCAGCTCTGAGTCTGACAGTCCGAGCCGTTCGTGCAGGATGCGATACGTGTCCGCCCCCAGTGCACGCCCCGTCCAGTCGATGCGTCCGGGGGTCTCGGACAGCCGGTACAGCACGTTCTGCATGCGCACCGCTCCAAGTACCGGGTCGGACACGGTGGTGATCGAGTTCAGTGCCTGGTACTGCGGATCGGCAAGCACGTCGCGGACGTCGTAGATCGGCGCTGCTGCCGCATCCGCCGACTCGAAGGCCTTGAGGACCTCCGCAAGGTCACGTTCGGCGATCCAGCTCCCCACGAGATCGTCGAGCTCAGCGGCGTGCTCGGCTCGCGTCGCCCCGCTGGCGAACCACGGCGCCTCGATTACCTCCGGGTGCCCGACCAGGTGCATCACGCGTTCCGCGACCGATTGCGCGGAAGTCGAGATCGCAACCCACTTGCCGTCCCCGCACAGGTAAGTGTTGCGCGGCGCATTGTTGACCGAGCGGTTGCCGGTGCGCTCCTGCACGATGCCGAGCTGGTCGTACACGATCGGCTGAGGACCGAGCACTGACAGGATCGGCTCGATGATGGCCAGATCGATGACCTGGCCCTTGCCGCTGCGGGTGTCGCGCTCGTAGAGCGCTGTCATGATCGCCTGCGCGGTGGCAATTGCCGCGATGCCGTCCGCGAGCCCGAACGGCGGCAGCGTGGGCGGACCGTTCGGTTCGCCGGTGATGGCGGCGAACCCGCTCATCGACTCGGCCAGGGTGCCGAAGCCGGGGCGCCGCGAGTAAGGCCCGAACTGGCCGAAGCCGGTGACCCGCGCGATGACGAGCTTGGGGTTGATCTCGTGCAGCACGTCCGGGCCGATGCCCCAGCGCTCGAGGGTTCCGGGGCGGAAGTTCTCGACCAGCACGTCGGCGTCAGCCACGAGCCGTTTGAGGATGGCAGCGCCGGCAGAGGTGTTGAGCGCGAGCGTGACGGCCGCCTTGTTGCGGCCGAGCATCGCCCACCACAGCCCGACCCCGTCCTTGCCGGGACCGTGGTTTCGTACCGGGTCCCCCCGCACCGGGTGCTCGATCTTCACGACGTCCGCGCCGTAGTCGGCCAGGATCGTGGCTGCCATAGGACCGGCGAACAGGGTCGCGACGTCCAGAACCTGCACCCCCGTCAGGGGTGCAGTGCGCTGCTCGTTCTGGCCGCTCATCGTGCCATTGCTCCTCGTGCTGGCCCGTCGGGGCAATCTGTCGTATCGTCAGATTACTCGATTGTTCCAACTACCGAAACGCCGTATCCTAAAGTTCTGGAACGGGCCGGCTGGAAGGGCTTGTGGATCGACGTGGCTCGCTACGAACTGCTAGTGAAGAACGGCACCCTGGTGCTGCCAGGGACCGGCGAGGTTCGCACTGACCTTGCGGTGGTAGATGGCAAGGTCGCCGCACTCGGCGCTGACATCGCGCCGTCCGAGGCCGACGAGGTGGTGGACGCTACCGGCAAGGTCGTGCTTCCGGGCGCGGTCGATGCCCACTT
This sequence comes from Candidatus Nanopelagicales bacterium, assembly GCA_039922855.1. Lineage (GTDB taxonomy): Bacteria > Actinomycetota > Actinomycetes > S36-B12 > CAIYMF01 > JAFIHG01. The sequence goes on from JBDTDW010000314.1 coordinate 2,830, forward strand.
CCACATCGGCATCTATCGCGAGCTCGGCCTCGACGCGTACGAGGAGACCCGCTCCTCTCTCGTCGGAGGTGCTACGACCGTCCTGTCGTACTTCCGCACCGGAGCGCACTACCTGAACCGAACCGGGACCTACCGGGAGATCTTGCCCGAGGTCCTGTCCGCCGTCGCCGGGAAGGCGTGGACCGACTACTCCTTCCACCTCGCCCCCATGACTGTCGCGCAGATCGACGAGATCCCGATGCTGGTGCGCGAGCACGGCATCACGTCGTTCAAGTACTACATGTTCTACAAGGGCTTCGACCTCGCGTCCAACAGCCGCGATGCCCGCGCCTTCACGATGGGCGACGAGTACGACCTCGGCCACCTGTTCTTGATGATGGAGAAGCTGAGTCAGGTGCAGGCGGAGGAACCAGGGCTGCGGCTCTCACTGTCGTTGCACTGCGAGCAGAGCGAGCTCATGAGGGTGTTCATCGACCGGGTGAAGGCCCACGGCGACCCCCAGACGCTCAAGGCCTACCACGAGGGGCGCCCGCCGCTCACCGAGCGAGTCGCCATCGGGGAAGCCACGACCATCGCGTCGCACACCGGCACGAACATCAACCTGCTGCACCTGTCCAGCGCGGAGGCAGCGGACGCGGCGCTGCAGGCGCGGGCCGCCTATCCATGGGTCGACATGCGGTTCGAGACCACACTGCACCACCTGTGCCTGGACCACGACTCGTTGGACGCGCGCGGCGGGCTCGGTGGCAAGGTCAATCCGCCGATCCGTACCAAGGCTGACAACGCGAAGCTCTGGGAGCGCTACGCCGCCGGGGACATCGACTGGGTGGCATCGGACCACGCGTGCTGCATGGAGGAGCTCAAAGGTGACAAGCTGTGGCCCGCGACGCCCGGGTTCGGTGGTACGGCGCTGCTGTATCCGGTCATGTTGTCCGAAGGTCACCGCAAGCGGGGCATCTCGCTGACCCGCATCGTCAAGTCCGTCTCCACGAACCCGGCGCGCGCATACAACCTGCCCACCAAGGGCAATCTGCTGCCCGGGTTCGACGCAGACTTCACCATCGTCGACATGGACAAGACCCAGACCGTGACCACGGAGCTGTGCCAGTCCGGTCAGGACCACTGCCCGTTCGAGGGCAAGCAGCTCACCGGCTGGCCGGTGGTGACGGCCGTCGGCGGGCGTATCCACTTCGTGGACGGAGAGGTGCTCGGCGAGCCGGGTGGACAGTTCCTCAAGCGCAACTGACCGGGTTAGCGCACTGTCGCAGGCTCAGGACGCGGCGGGCCGGTCGCGCAGAGTGCGCTTGAGCACCTTGCCGCTGGAGTTGACGGGAAGCGCACTCACCAGGACGAGCTCGCGCGGGATCTTGTAGCCGCCCAGCATCGGGCGCAGGTGGTTGTCGAGCTCCTCAAGGGTCAGCGACGCGCCGTCCTCGAGCACCACCACTGCGACGACCTGCTCACCCCAGGTCTCGTCTTCGGCGCCGATCACGGCGATCTCACGGACCGCGGGATGGCGCAGTGCGGCTTCCTCCACCTCGCGGGGGTACACGTTGGAGCCGCCGCTGATGATGACGTCCTTCTTGCGGTCCACGATGTAGAGGCAGCCGTCCTCGTCGCGGGTGACGATATCGCCGCACGTGATGAAGCCGTCCTCGCTCGTGCACGCGGCCGTGGCCTGCTCGTCCTTGAGATATCCGTTCATCAGGTACGGCGATCGGCTGAACAGCTCTCCTGGGACGCCGGGAGGGACCGGTTGCCCGTTGCCGTCGAGCACCTTGATCTCGGTGAGGAACCAGGCGTGACCGACAGAGCCGGGCTTGCGAACGGCGTCCGAGGGGCGAAGGTCGGAGATGATCCCGGACTCGGTCGAGCCGTACAGCTCGTGCACGCCGACGTTGGGGAAGGTCTGCATCACCCAGGTCTTCAGGTGAGTCGGCAGTGCCGCGGCGTTGAAGAACAGCGTGTCGAGGCTGGACAGGTCGAAGCTGGCGATCCGTTCCGGACCCAGGGTCTTGAGCATCTGGGCGTGCGTGGGCACCAGGAACACCGACTGGGCGTGATCGCGCTCGATCATGGCAAGCAGCGCCTCCGGGGACCAGGCCCGCAGCATGGACACCGTGCCGCCGGTGTGCACCGGGCTGTACCCGAACGCGAACCCAGCGCCGTGGTACAGCGGTGCGACGGCGATCGAGCGGCGCCCGATGCCCAGGTTCCACTCCATCGCGCTGGCGAGGAAGGTGAGGGACCGCGAGCGGTGCGAGATCATGACCCCCTTCGGCTTGCCGGTAGTGCCGGAGGTGTAGGCGATGCAGAACGGGTCGCGCTCGTCGATCGTGAGCATCGGGTCGGCATCGCTGGCGGCTTCCAGGGCCGGCTCGTAGGGCCTGCCCAGCGTCGTGCCGTCGATCGACAGCACCGTCGCGAGGCCGCCAGCGGCGGCCGCCGCTACCTGCGCTGATGCCTCGTCCAGGATCAGCGCACGTGACTCGGAGTGCTCGACGATGTAGGCGATCTCCGGGGCCGTCATGCGCGGGTTCAGCGGCACCATGACCAAACCCGCCTTGGCGATCCCGGCGGCCACCTCGCAGTACTCCAGCCGGTTGCCCAGCAGCACGGCGACGGTCTGGCCCGGCACCAGAGCGGCATCGATCAGCGAGTGCGCCAGTCGGCTCGATCGCTCGTCGAGCTGGCGGTACGTCAGCGTCACGGTGCCGTCGATGACCGCGGGTGTCTGCGGTTGTGCGGCGGCGAACACTCGGATGCCGTCAACGATCGTCAGGGGGGCACCCCCGGTGCGAATCGACACGTAGTTCCTTCCTGACAGGTTGTCATGGCATCGAAACACTGTTCCAGGTGTGGGGCAAGCCGCTAGGGTAGCCGCGTGGCGTGTCGGGCTACCTGCCGCACAGATCGCAGGTGCGTGGCTGTTGCGTCCGGAATTCCACCGAGCACCCCGGGAGACCATTGTGGCCAGGCAGGTGGCGCTCGCTCGTACGGGCAATGGTGACGAGGCGGCTGGGAGCCAATCGATCGCGGCGGTGGAGCGCGCGCTGGACGTTCTGCTGCTGTTCGGCCGCAGCCGGTCGGCGAACCTGGGTGTGACCGAGATCGCGGCGGAGCTCGACATCCCGAAAGCTGCGGTGCACCGCATCCTCACCTCGCTGCGAACCCGAGACCTCATCGCCTTCGAGCCCACCAGTCGGCGCTACCTGCTCGGCCCGGCGGCTGTTGCGCTGGGTCGTGCGTACTTGGCGAAGCTCGACATCCGATCGCTGGCAGCGGAGGAGATGGCTTGGCTCTCGGCGGAAACCGCGGAGACGGCGACACTGTCCATCCGTAATGGCGACGTCCGCCTCTATGTCGACCAGGTGCTGCCCAACCGCGAGGTCCGCATGGAGGTGACGATCGGCAACTATCACCCGCTGCATGCCGGCGCGTCGTCGAAGGCGTTTCTCGCGTTCGATGAGGACCCTGACGCGTACGTACAGCGACATGAGCTTGACCGCCTGACCGACAACACGATCACCGACGTCGCGAAGCTGATGCGCGAGCTCGCCACGGTGCGCAAGCGCGGCTACGCGTCCTCGGCGGGGGAGCGTCAGATCGGGGCGGCCTCGGTGGCCGCGCCGGTCTTCGACCACACCGGAGTGGTGGTGGCGGTGATCAGCGTGTCCGGTCCCGCCGAGCGGATGCAGGGGCCGCTTGCCAGCTACACGCAGGCTCTGCTGGCGGCAACCGGGCGATTGTCGGCGCGCATGGGCTACCTCGCGGACGCCTGAGGCATCCGACTCCGAATCCTTGACCGGACACTTTTTCTGGCATAGTGTCAAAAAGATTCTGAACGTTGTTTCGTGCACCGGAACACCGGGCCGAACCTGGTGAAAGGGTGCGCTGTGCGACCACATGTCGAAACGATCCAGGAAGCCGACTACATCTGGCACGCCGCTGAGCTCGTGAACGGAGAAGGTCGCGCGAGCGAACGCCGGCTCTCCGTTGACGAGGAGGACGGCTCCTGCTCGCTTCGGGTCGACTTCCACACCGAATGGGGCCGCGGACCCGGGATTCACCACGCCCAGACCGAGTACCACGTGCTCGAGGGTGAGATGACCTACGGCCACCAGAAGATCGGCAAGGGTGCGTACGTCTATGCCCCGAAAGGCGTGCCTGTCGAGGCGATGACGTTCAGCGAAGGCAGCCAGATCCTG
>JBDTDW010000315.1:0-2939 GCA_039922855.1 Candidatus Nanopelagicales bacterium
CCGGCCACGTAGATCATCCGATCGCCGAAGACGGCACGGACGCCGTCATGCGCGGAGAACGCCTTGTCACCGACGCCTGTCAGCGGCACGACGTTTTCCGCAGACCCAGCAACCGTGTCGGTCTGCAGGGAGTTGTCGTATGCCTGGGCCCCACTGACGGTTCTAACGGCGCGCCGTACCTGATCTTCTACGGAGATGTGAGCGAGGACAGCGACGGGCCTTTGGAGCTGTGCCGCCCGATCCGTGACGAGGTCACCGTCGACACCGGCAGGCTCGGCGCAGACGTGCAGGTCCGCGAGGAGGGCGCCCACGACGAGGTGTATGTGCGCCTGACCCAATCGCAGATGGGCTGGCCCGCGATGCTTCCTGTTGTCGACGCCCTGGATGCCTGGGCCACCAGCAACGGCCGCAACCCGGCGGGAGCGCTGCGACAGGTCCTCATCGCCGACCAGCGCACAGCAACCGCCGACACGCTCGTCTGCGACCTCACCGTCCCCCTGTCCTGATCCCTCGCCAGCACGGCCGTCGACGTGGCACGCCGTGGTGCCTGGGTCTTGTGGCAATCTGGCGCGATGCGGGCAATCGAGGTCGTGTTCGCTGTTGGATGGGCGGCGTTTTGGCTGTACTGGCTCGTGGCCGCCTTCTCCATGAAGCGCGGACGCGTCCCATGGTCTCGCGAACTGGGGATCAGGGCGGTGATCGTGGTCGTCCTCATCGTCCTAGTCCGCTCGGGAGCCTTTCGCGACCGCGGGCTCAATACGGATCCGTGGCGCGGCGGCCTGGGGCTGGCTCTGTGCGCTTTGGGGTTGGGGTTCGCAATCTGGGCCCGCGTGCACATCGGGCGCAACTGGGGTAGTCCGATGACGCAGAAGAACGAGCCCGAGCTCGTCAACAGCGGCCCCTACCGCCTGGTCCGTCATCCGATCTACTCGGGCATATTGGTTGCTGGCGTCGGCACGGCGGTGGCGCTGAGCTGGGCGTGGCTGATCGCAGTCGTGGTGGCCGGGATCTACTTCGTCTACAGCGCGACCGTCGAGGAGCGTTACATGACCGAACACTTCCCAGACGCCGACCCGACATACAAGCGTTCGACCAAGCTGTTCGTGCCGTTCGTCTTTTGAGCGGGCTCGCGGGCTTCCTCCCGGCGAGGAAAGGATGAGGTCGGGGCGAAGAAGCGGGTTGTCACTCGCCGTGCCGGGAGAGGCTAGGGGTCGCGGTGCTCGGCGATGTTGAGCACCGTCCCGTCGCGCGCACGGACGAAGAACCGGCGGATACCCGGAGCTGACCGCCGCTAGTTGAGGCGTTGTACGGGAGCGGGGTGTTCCGGGGCCAACGGGTCGGACAGGGCGAAGCGGGTGGGGGAGCCCCCGTCTCGTACCTGGACGACCTCGTCGGCGGTGATGAGCAGTGGCCGCAGGAAGCCTCGCTCGTCAGGCTCGGTGAGAGAGGCCGCAGCGAGCGCGAACGCGGGGTCCACGCGCCCGAGGTCCAACCAGCCCAGCCGGCGCACCGGCACCGCCGCCGAGCGTAGGCCCACAACACCGGGGGCGTCTTGTACCACGGCGTGCCGGAAAATCCCGGACGCCAGCAGGGTCACGACGTCGCAGTCGCCCAGCGGGCGCAGCGTGGAGTTCCGGGAACGCAGCAGGCGTTCGGCCGCTAGCTCGGCCATGTCGTGCAGGTAGCGGTCCGCGGCCTCGCACACCGGTGCGATCTCGACGCCGGCACTGCGTAGCAGCTCCACCGGCAGCACGCCGACCGACTCCGGGTCTGCTCGCCCGTCGTCGTCGACACCGCGCAGTCCCAGGCCGAGGTCCACGGCGCCGCCGAGGACCCGGTGCACCGGCCAGGTCCATCCCGGATGGACCTGGTGGTCGTGGGGCAGCGCCAGCGGGCGGACCCGAGCCCGGATCGCTCCTTCGCCCTGGGCGGTGAGGACTGTCGCGACCGCGTGACGCAGCCGGAGCCACCGGGACACCCGCCGGTACAGGGTCGGCGCCGGGTCGGCGCGGGCGGCGCTGACCGGATCGATGCCGGCCCGCCAGATCTCGCTCCACATCAGCTGGATTCCTCCGGGCAGGAGGACCCCGCGGTCGCTTACGGTCAGGTCCGCGAGCGGGCCGGGCTCGCGCAGCGAGAACTCCAGTACGGCGCGACGCAGTGCCGTCGACAACCGGCCGCCATCGCTGCTGAGCACGAGTGCCACGGTAGGGGTTCGGCACCAGCTGTGCGGAGGCCTACGCGGGTGATCATCCCGTACGCAGGGTGCGTGCCGTGTTCACCCAGAGCGACATCGCGCTCCACACAAGCGGTTTCAGCCCGGTACGCTCGCGATCCCGGGCGGCAGGAATCGCGTTCCGGTCACCCGTTCGCTGGCGCCGGTACGGTCCAGGTATGGGGTGATGCCGCCGAGGTGGAACGGCCAGCCGGCACCGAGCAGCATGCACAGGTCGATGTCCTGCGGCGCCGCGACCACGCCTTCATCGAGCATCAGCCGGGCCTCCTGCGCCAGCGCTGCGACGGCGCGGTGAAGGACCTGATCCGCGGTGACCGGGCCGGTGCCCGTCTGGAACAGGGCGGCCACGTCGTCGGCCAGCCGCGGGCTGGAGCCGTCCCAGGCCAGCAGCGTCGTCAGTCCTGCTGCCACCACCCGACGTTGGTTGTCCGAGACCGCGAAGCGGTCCGGGAACGCCTCATGCATCGTCTCGGAGACGTGCAACGCCACGGCCGGGCCCACCATCTGCAGCAGCACGAACGGGGACAAGGGCAGGCCCAGCGGATCGAGGGCATGGTCGGCGACCTCGAACGGCGTGCCCTCGTCGAAAGCGCTGGTGACTTCACCGAGGAAGCGGACGAGCAATCGGTTGACGACGAACGCCGGGGAGTCCTTGACCAGGACGCAGGACTTCTTCAGCGCCTTGCCGATGGCGAACGCCGTG
>JBDTDW010000316.1:0-7878 GCA_039922855.1 Candidatus Nanopelagicales bacterium
GGCCGGGAGAGCTGGTAGCCACCTTCGGCGCCTCGTCGGCTGCGGACGATGTCGTCCTTGCGCAGGCCGGTGAAGATGGTCTCGAGGAACTTCGTCGGCAGCTGTTGGCGACCAGCGAGCACCTCGACGCTGATGAAGCCGGGATCCGGCGGCGCGGCCGCCAGCTCCACGAGTGCGCGGATCGCATAGTCCGCCTTCGCCGATACCTGCATGCCGGTCATTGTGTCGCCGGACGGTTCGTCCGGCGACGGTTCAGCGCTCGACCAGACCGCGACGCTGGCGCAGCCGTAGGTCGGCGGCGTTGAACAGGGAGTCGACCCCCATGCCGATGACCAAGATGATGATCATGTATGAGATCAACCCGGGAGCGTCGCTGACGTCACGGGCCTGGGACAGCTGCTGGCCCAGCGCGTAGTGGCCGAGCGTGACGAGCAGCTCCCCGGCCATGAGGCTGCGCCAGGCGAAGGCCCAGCCCTGCTTGAGCCCGGTGAGGACCGCCGGCATCGCGGAGGGGATCACGAAGTTCCGGTACAGAGCCCAGCCCCGCGCACCGAGGGTCCGTCCCAGCCGGAGCTGCTGCGGGGGGATGTGGTCGATCCCGCTGATGATCCCGTTGGCGGCTGATGGTGCCGCGCCGAGCACCACCACGAACAGGATCGCCTGCTCGGAGAGCCCGAACACAAGGATCGCCAAGGGGAACCAGGCGATGGACGGCATGGTCTGCAGGCCGGTGATCATCGAACCCACCGCCAGCCGGAGCACCCGCACCCGGGACACGGCGATGCCGATGACCGAACCGATGAGGACAGCGAGCAGGAAGCCGATGACCGCACGCTGCATCGTGGTGCCCAGCGACTGCCAGAACTGGCTGGTCTGCAGGATCTGGCTCAGCGAGGAGAACGTCGTTGCAGGGGAGGGCAGCACCCAAGGCGGCCGCCAGCCGCTCAGGTAGACCGCCTGCCAGATCGCCAGGGCCATCCCGACAGCTGCCAGCTTCGGCCAGCAGGCAGACCAGACCCGCGACGCGAACCGGGACCCGGACTGCGGCTGAACCACGGGTGCAGCGACCCGTCGGGACAGCGCCGTCGCCTCAGCTGACATGGCGAAGCACCTCCTCGCGCAGCTCGCTGGTGAGCTGGGACGCCAGTGCGGAGACCTCAGGGGAGTCGATCCGGCGGGGCCGGGGAAGGCCCACGTCGTGCGCGGCCTTCACCCGTCCTGGGCTGCTCGCAAGCAGGATCGCGCGGTCGCCGAGGCGTACCGCCTCGCGCACGTTGTGGGTCACGAACAGCACCGTCAGGCCGTGCGAGGACCAGATGCGCTCCAGCTCGTCGTGCATGTGGTCACGGGTCATGGCGTCCAGCGCACCGAACGGCTCGTCCATGAGGACCACCTCGGCCTCCTGGGCGAGCATGCGCGCCAGCGCCACGCGCTGGCGCATGCCCCCGGACAGCTCATGCGGGCGCGTGTCCGACTTGCCGTCCAGTCGTACGGTCGCCAGCAGCTCGTGCACCCGGTCGCGCCGATCGCTCTTGGCCACTCCGCGCAGCTTCAGCGCGAGCTCGACGTTCTGCCCGGCTGTCAGCCAGGGCAGCAAGGTGGCGTCCTGGAACATGAGTGCGACCCGTTCGGCGCGCACCTCGACGCTGCCGGCCGTCGGTCGGTCCAAGCCGGCGAGGATGTTCAGCAGCGTGCTCTTGCCGCACCCGGAGGCCCCCACGAGCGTGATGAACTCCCCGCGACGTACGGACAGGTCGAGCCCGTCCAGCGCGACCGTTGCGCCGAACCGCTTCACCAGTCCCTCGACCTCGACCGCGATCTGGGTCGGCTCTGGAGCGCCGGACGACCTCACGACTGCACGACCGGTCTGCCGGCGTCCTGCAGGACCTCGTTGAGCAGGGTCAGGTCGCACATGCCCTCCAGGTTCGCCGACGGCGGGAGCAGGCCGAGTCGTTCGGCGTGCTGCGCCGCGGTGCCCAACGCTGTAGTCATCGGGTCGGTCGAGAACGTGAGGTTCTGCCAGGCATCGGCGATGGTCGTGTCCGGTAGCAGCTGGCCGGTCAGGTCTGCGATGGCTTTGTTGACCACGTGTTGCGCGTCGGCGGGGTTGGCTGCCATCCAGCTGTCGGCGGCGAGCAGGCCCTTGAGCAGGTCCTTGATGATGTCGGGGTGCGCCGTCAGGTAGTCCGTCCGCACGATCAGGACAGTGGTCGCGAACTGCCCTCGCGGCCACAAGCTCGCCTCGTTCACGAGCACCTTCCCGCCTCCTTGGTCCACGAGCATGGTGGCCCAGGGCTCGGGCACCCAGGCGCCGTCGATCTGACCGGACTTGAACGTCTGCAGCGTCTGGCTGTTGGACTGCGGCAGGATCGACACGTCGCCACCACCGGCGGTGTCGGTGTGAAGCCCGTTCTGGCCGAGCCAGTAGCGCAGGGCGACGTCCTGGGTGTTGCCGAGCTGATGCCGGGCTTCACCACCAGGGACGCGCCGCCGCCGGTCGCCCCGGAGACGATCCGCAAGGCCTGACCCTGGGACCTGACGAAGGCGTTGATGGCTGGGCTCGGACCGATGAACGTGGCATCGACGTCACCGGCCAGGAATGCCTCGGTGGCAGAGGGCCCGGCGTTGAACGGTTCGGCAGTCAGGTCGACGCCGTTGCCGAGAGCGGTGGCGAACAAGCCCTTGTCCACACCGATGATCGCGCTGGCGTGCGTGAGGTTGGGCAAGTAGCCGAGTCGGAACGCGACCTTGCCGTCGGCTCCGGTGGCGGCCGTCGCGCTGCTGCAGGCAGTCAGTGCCATGGCCGCCGCGACGAGAGCGGCGGCCAGCCCGGGGCGACGGAGCCACATCGATTGCCTCTATTCCTAGTGGTTAACTAGGAATAAACCACGAGACCGATGTTCGGGTCAATCCGCCGTTCGGGCGGCGGCTCGGTCCACCGTGAGCAGGCTCTCGGCCGCATGTTCGGCCAGGTAAGCTTCGCCACCGCCGCGCACTGCGAACAGCCGCTTGCTCCAGACCAGCCACACCACTGCCGCCAGGTTCACCGCGAGCGCACCCACGCGCAGCACGGTGACCCTTTCGATGAGCTCGTACACCTCGAGGGGCAAGAACACGCTCGTGGCGATCACGGCGAAGTACTCGCCCCAGCGCTTGACCAACCACAGGCCCACGGCCTCGGTGGTCTGCAGCGCCGCATACACGAGCAGCCCCACGGTGATCCAGGTGAGAGTGGTGGCGGACAACGAGAAAACGTCGTTGATGCTGCGTACGATCCGGGAGTCGTCCGGGTTCCAGCCGAGCTGGGTCGCCAGCGGGCGAAGCAGCGGCAGGTCGGTACGGAATGCGGTCTGCAGCGTGTCGTGCGAGTCACGGAACTTGAACACCAGCAGTGCCAGCGCGACCAGGCCTACCGCCCGAAGACCTCGCTCCACGGCCAGTGCCCGCATGAGCACGCGGTCCCGCAGCAGGCGCCCGCGCGGGACCTCGGGGGCATGGTCGGCCGGTCCGGACGCGCGCGGTGCCCCGACGACGTACGTCCCGCAGCGCAGGCAGCGCCAGGCCTGCCCCGCCGGGGTCTGGACGTGCAGCCGCGCCGAGAGCTCGGCCTCGTCGGGGGCGTACGTCTCGTGGCCGCGCCAGCCGCAGGTACGAAGGTTCCAGTCCACCATCCAGAAGGGTACGGGGGTCCGAAAGGGCTACGCGGCCCGACGGTCAGAACGCGACCGTCGGCGGTGCGGTCTGGCCCGCCGGGGCCTGGTAGAACGTGCGCTTGGCGACCCCTGCGATTCCCGCGAAGAGCATCCAGGGCAGCGTGACGACGATCTTGTTCAAGGTGGCGACGGCGTCGTTGTAGTACTGGCGGGCGAACGCGAGCTGGTTCTCGGTGTCGGCGAGCTGCTTTTGCAGGTCCAGGAAGTTCGTGGAGGCCTTGAGGTCCGGGTAGTTCTCGGCCACGGCCATGACGTTGACCAGGGCCTTGTCCAGCGTCGCCTCGGCCGCGGCCTTCTGCTCGACCGTCCCTGAGGCGGCGGCCTGGGTCAGGCCGGCCCGGGCGTTGGTGACGTCCTCGAACACCGACTTCTCGTGCGCTGCATAGCCCTTGACCGTCTCCACCAGGTTGGGCACGAGGTCGGCACGGCGGGTCAGCTGGACGTCGATCCCCCCGAGTGCCTCCTGGGCCGCCACGTCCGCGGTGCGCAGCTTGTTGAAGCCGACGACCCCGAAGCCGATCAGCAGGACGACCACGATGATCGCGATCCAGATCCCCATCAGTTCTGTTCCTCACGTCGTGGGGCATACGCCCCGGCTGGTCGTGCGGGCAGGTTGTGGTTCACCACGATCCGCCGCCACCTCCGCCACCTCCGCCACCGCTCGAGGAGGACTGAGAGGCGGAGTACGCGGAGATCGAGGAGGCGAGGGCGGAGTCGAAGCTGTCGAAGCTGGTGCCGTAGGACCCGTGCGTGTAGCCGGACCCCACCGGATACCACGACGGCGTGGGTGGTTCCTGGCCCGTGGCCGTGCGGTACTTCTTTGCCCACCGGTCCGCGACGCCGAACGCGACCGCGTACGGGATGTACGCGACGAACAGGTCCTTGCGGGCGGCGAAGTCGAAGCGGTCCTCGGCCGACGGTGTGGACAGCAGGCGCTGGAAACCGCCGGCCTCGGACCAGGTGCGCCGGCCCTGCTCGCTGCGCCTGGTCCCGACACCGGGGTGGGACAGCGCCACCCCACCAAGAACGAACGCCGCGAACGGCAGGCCGAGCATCGTCGGTCCGATCCAGGCTATGAAGCCGCCGATGGCCAGCAGCACCGCCAGGCCCCAGAGCGCCTTTCCGACACGTTCGGAGGGGACGCGGACCTCCAGACCCGCGGCGCCGGCCCAGGTGCCGGCGGACTTGGCCAGCGAGGACCTGGCCGCGGTCAGCACCTTCCCGGCGCCCGTGGCCCCGTCCGCGAGGAACGACTGTCCCGGCGTGGTGACGCCCAGGATGCGGCCCACCTGCGCGGTGACCGGGTCCGTGGCCGCCCACTGCTCGGGGGTGCCCTTGCCGATCACCAGCCACGTCGACTCCGATTGCGTCTGCAGGGTGACCAGTCCCTGCTCGGCCTGGTACAGCAGCGTGCTGGTCAGCGCGTGGTCACCGACCTGCTCGTCGTCGATGAACACGGTCTGCACCGGTCCTAGTCCCGCCGGTGGTGCGTACGTGACAGGGAAGCCCGGCGGGCTCTCGTGGGTGCGCCGGGCCCACCCGATCCCGACGAGCAGCCCGATCAGCGCCAGCACCCCGACGCCGGTGGCCAGCGGCAGGGAGGTGCCCAGCACCTGGTCGAGCGCGACCGGCCAGGGCACCGTCACCTGGGCCGGCGCCGGGCCCGCCATGGTCATCCGGGTCGACATCCCGCTGGCAGCCGGCAGGCGGTCGGCGCCCAGGGTCACCGTCCGCGTCCCGGTCCCGGAGATCGTGCACGGGCCGTTGGTGGGGGTCAGGACCGCGCACTGCACCACCTGCGAGGCGCCGGGCAGCGCCACCACGACGCGGACCTTGTCCATGTCCATGAGCCAGCCCTGGGCGACGACCCGCCACAAGAACACTGATCCCGGGGTGGTCGCGTCCTTTCCGGTGGTCGTCACGAACCGGCCGCCCGCCGTCGCCGGAGGTGAGATCACGCCATCGATCGTGTACGCGATGCGGTAGAGGTGGCTCCCGGCACTGACGTAATGATCGGGGTCGCCGATCTTGGCGACGAAGTAGCGATGGCCGCTCTGCCAGCTCGTCGTGTACGGCACGGGCAGGCCGTCCATGGTGATGGCCGAGATCGCCGGCAGGTATCTCACGTGCGGATTGATCGGGTCCGCGACATCCCAGAACCGGAAGATCCCGTGACGGCCGTCCGGGAAGGCACCCGTCACGTTCTCGACCGCGGTGAGCCGTCCACTGTCGGCCACCGAGTACGTCGCGTCGTACGACGTCACCACGACCGGATCACTGGTCTGCGCCGAGGTGGACGGGAGCAGTGCAGGGACGACGGGCCACAGCAAGCCGGCGGCGGTCAGTACCGCGGCGAGCGGATAGCCCAGCCGGAACGTCACCCCGTGGTCCCTTCGATGTCTGACCCGTGACCCTAGCGGCTCGGGCCGGGCACGGTGGGTGATCCGCGGTCCTGCCCCTGGTGGGGAGGGCAGGATGGCGGCGTGCAGCTGACCCCGACCGAGCGCGACAGGTTGCTCATCTTCCAGGTGGCGCAGCTCGCCCGCGCCAGACAGGCCCGTGGGTTGGCGCTGAACGTCCCGGAGGCGACCGCGCTGATCGCTGACACGGTGTGCGAGGCAGCTCGCGACGGGCGCCGACATGCCGACGCCATCTCGGCCGGGCGCGCTGTGCTGGGCCCGGAGGATGTGCTGCCCGGGGTCGCCGACATCCTGGCTGACGTCAAGGTCGAGGCGCTCTTCGAGGACGGGACCAGACTGGTCGTGGTGCCCGATCCCATCGGTGGAGGTGCACTGGGGGCGTTCGCACCGGGAGCCATGATGGTGGCAGCTGACCCCGACCCTTCGCGGGATAGCCGGCTCGGTGTCGCGACCATCGAGGTCCACAACACGGCGTCGGTCCCGATCGCCGTCACGAGCCACTTCCACTTCCTCGAGGTCAACCCCCGGCTGGCCTTCGACCGTGCCGCCGCGTACGGGCGACACCTCGACGTCGCCGCCGGCTCATCGGTCGCGTTCCCCCCGGGTGGGACGGTGCAGGTGCGGTTGGTGCCGATCGCGGGCAGTCGCGTCGTCATCGGGATGGCCGGACTGGTCGACGGTCCACTGGACGCCCCTGGTGCAAGACAGCGGGCGCTGGACCTGTTGCGGGCCACCGGCTTCCTTGATACCGGCGCCGACGCGTCAGCTCCGACGCCGGCCGCGGACGACGCCGTGGGCCGGCTCGTCGAGCACCTGCACGCCCACCCCGAGGTGCAGCGATGACGACGAACCCGAACGCCCGGGCTGCCGTCTACGGGCCACGCACCGGCGACCGGGTGCACCTGGCCGACACCGGCCTGGTCATCCAGGTCGAGGCGCACGACCAGCCCGATGGTGACGAGTTCTTGCTCGGCTTCGGCAAGACTGCGCGCGACGGGATGGCGCTGCGCTCGGTGCGCAGCGAGGACTCCGTCGACGTGGTGATCACGAATGTGCTGATGGTGGACCCGGTCCTGGGCATACGCACGACCAGCATCGGGATCCGTTCCGGACGGATCTTCGCGGTCGGACGCGCCGGGAACCCCGACACCGGGGACGGGATCGACGTCGTGGTGGGGACCGGCTCGATCGTGATCAACGGGGAAGGTCTCATCGCGACCGCCGGTGCCGTCGACACGCACGTGCACCTGTTGTCGCCACGGGTGATGGAGGCCGGGCTCGCCTCCGGGGTGACAACGATGATCGGCCAGGAGTTCGGGCCGTTCTGGGGCGTCGGGGTCAGCGCGGCCGCACCGCTGCGGGCCGCCTACGCCGCGTTCGACGCGTACCCGATGAACGTCGGGCTGCTGGGGCGCGGCTCGTCCTCGAAGCAGGCACCGATGCTGGAGGCACTCGAGAGCGGTGTCTGCGGCTTCAAGGTGCACGAGGACACCGGAGCGCACCTGCGATCGTTGGACACCGCCCTGACGGTGGCCGACGATCACGACGTACAGGTTGCCGTTCACACCGACGGCCTCAACGAGGGGCTGTCGGTGCACGACACGCTCGCGGTCGCCGACGGCCGGGTGTTCCACGCGTTCCACGTCGAGGGGTGCGGTGGGGGTCACACCCCGGACGTGCTCGAGCTGGCCGGCGTGACCTCGGTGATCGCGTCCTCGACCAACCCGACCCTGCCCTTCGGCAGG
>JBDTDW010000317.1:0-4108 GCA_039922855.1 Candidatus Nanopelagicales bacterium
GTGCTGCCCGCCGAGGGGGACCCCCGGGTCGTCGTGCCCCGGTTGGAGAGCGCGGCCGCGGTGGCGAGCCCGCTCGGCGCGTTGGGACTGGAGGTCCTGACGTGGGACGAGACCGACGACCCCTACACCATCGTGAGCGGGCTGCTGCCCCCCCGCGGACAGGTCGGCCTGGACAACCTGATGTGGGCCGAGAAGGTGCTGCGGCTGCGCGAGGCGATGCCGCAGGTGAGCCAGCGTCTCGCGGGCACGGTGCTGCGTCAGCTGCGCATGCGAAAGTCGCCCGCCGAGATCGCGGCACTACGAGGGGCAGCAGCGGCGATAGACCTTGTGCACGAACAGGTCCCCGGATGGTTGCGACCGGGCCGGACCGAGCGTGAGGTGGGCCGCGACATTGCGGACGCGATCATTGCCGAGGGGCACATCCGGGTCGACTTCGTCATTGTCGGCAGCGGACCCAACGGCGCCAGCCCGCACCACGAGCTCTCCGACCGGGTGATCTCGGTCGGCGAGCCGGTCGTCGTCGATATCGGCGGCACCATGCCGGACGGATACTGCTCCGACGAGACCCGCACCTACAGCCTCGGGGGGCCGCCGGCCGGTTTCCTGGACTACTACGCCGTCCTGCAGGCCGCACAGGCCGCGGCGTGCGAGGCGGTACGACCAGGAGTTACCTGCGAGAGCATCGACGCCGTCGCCCGACAGATCATCGACGGGGCCGGGTACGGCGAGAACTTCATGCACCGCACCGGTCACGGGATCGGGCTGCAGACCCATGAGGAGCCGTACATCGTGACCGGCAACACCGAGCTGCTCGAACCAGGCATGGCCTTCAGCATCGAGCCGGGCATCTACTTCGACGGCGAGCACGGTGCCAGGATCGAGGACATCCTCGTGTGCGGGGAGTCCGAGGGCGAGCGTCTCAACCTCCGGCCGCGTGACCTGATGGTGCTCTGATGGCCTCCGACGTCCTCCGGCTGCTGCCCACCGATGAGGCGCACGAGCTCATCGCGCTGACCCGCGCCCTCGCCGACGCCGAGCTGGCACCTGCGGTCACGAAGGCCGAGCACGACGGGGTGTTCCCACGCGAGGTGCTGCGCACGCTGGGCAGATCCGGGCTGTTGTCACTGCCGTACGACGAACGGTACGGCGGTGGTGGGCAGCCGTACGAGGTGTACCTACAGGTCCTCGAGGAGATCGCGTACGCCTGGCTCTCGGTCGGTATCGGCGTGTCCGTCCACTCGCTGGCCTGTTTCCCGCTCGCCGGCTACGGCACCGAGGCGCAGCGAGACGCCTGGCTCCCCGAGCAGCTGGCGGGCGAGCTGCTCGGCGCATACTGCCTGTCCGAGCCCGGGTCCGGTTCGGACGCCGCTGCGCTGGAGACCAAGGCCGTACGCGAGGGTGACGATTACATCGTCACCGGCACCAAGGCCTGGATCACCCATGGGGGAGTGGCCGACTTCTACAACTTGCTCGTGCGCACCGCTCCGGAGAAGTCCCGCGGCATCTCCTGCCTGCTGGCGCAGTCCGACACCGATGGCATGTCGTTCGGCGAACCCGAGCGCAAGATGGGCGCCAAGGCATCCCGCACAGCGCAGGTGATCCTGGATCGGGCGCGAGTCCCAGCCGACCGGCTGATCGGGCAGGAGGGGCAAGGCTTCTCGATCGCCCTAGCCGCACTCGATGCGGGTCGACTCGGTATCGCGGCGTGTGCCGTGGGACTGGCGCAGGCCGCTCTGGACACCGCGGCGGCGTACGCAAAGGAGCGCCAGCAGTTCGGCCACGCGATCGGACAGTTCCAGGGAATGCAGTTCCTCCTCGCGGACATGGCCACCGCGGTTGCCGCCTCGCGCGCGCTCTACCTCGACGCGGCTCGGCGCAAGGACGCAGGCCTGCCGTTCTCGGTTGCGGCCGCCCAGGCCAAGCTCTTCGCGACCGACGCGGCGATGCGGGTGACGACCGACGCGGTGCAGGTGCTCGGCGGCTACGGCTACGTCGAGGACTTCCCGGTGGAGCGTTTCATGCGCGAAGCCAAGGTCCTGCAGATCGTCGAGGGTACGAACCAGGTGCAGCGCATGGTCATCGGGCGCACGCTCACCGGCTGACCGTCGGCGGTGTCGGACGCCGGTCCGCAGGACGCCACGTCTGCGAGCACGCTGTCACACTGCGCGGCCAGGAACTGGGTAGCGTTCGCTGCACCAGACGTTGCCGGAGGGACCCCCGTGGAAGACCTCGATCGGGCGATCATCACGCTGTTGCTGCGTGATGGGCGGATGTCCTTCACCGACCTGGGGAAGGCGACCGGACTGTCCACCTCCGCCGTGCACCAACGGGTCCGCAGGCTCGAGCAGCGAGGGGTCATCACGGGTTACGCGGCCACGGTGGATCACGAGGCCCTCGACCTCTCGCTCGCAGCGTTCATCTCCATCAAGCCGATCGATCCGGCCGCACCTGACGACGCACCGCAGCGACTGGAGTCGATCCCGCAGATCGAGGGCTGTTACTCCGTAGCAGGTGACGAGTCGTACGTGCTGAAGGTCCGCGTCGCCACAACCGGCGCACTCGAGACGCTGTTGGCCGAGATCCGCAGTCGGGCGAACGTATCCACCCGCACGACCGTAGTGCTCTCGACACCGTACGAGGACCGTCCACCCGCCGTCTGAGACTTGAGCGACCCCACACACTGTCGTTTGTCCAGGATGCAGTCGCATCAACCACGACATGTTCGCCACTTCAGGATCGGACCACGACGCGAACTCGACGCATATGACTCATGGTCGGTGTGAAGGTGAGCCAGAGCTGATCCGAAAGATTTCGCCGCACGTCGTCCCGAAGTGTTGCGCGGCCGCCTTAATGTGTGAGTGCTCAATGAAACAATTTTCTCTCTTCGGAAGCACTTTTGACGTTACTGCTGAATCCTTCGGTGACATGCAGGGTCGACGCCGAGTTACTTCATCGGCTACCATGAGGTTATGTTCAAGACGGCCGCAACCGCACACGACACGGGCTTGCCATCGAGCGTCCGCGCTCCTGCAACGGTGGTGGTCACCGTGCCAGCTCCGCCGTGATGCTGGTCTGACGCAGCCTGCGTCCCAGCACCCGTGGTGCTGGGACGCCATTATTTTTTCACCCCTCGCCCAGTCAATCCGATCGAAGGAGAACCCGATGTCCGTCAACCTGCAAGCCGCCCCACGTACCCTGGATGCTCCCGCCTGTCGCACCTCGCTGGGGCTGATGCTCAGCGACACGGCCACACTGATCGACGATCTGACAGCCGAGGTGGAGTCTCTGCGCCCCCTGATAGCGCGTGACCCGGTCGCCGAGACCGACTATTTGTGGGCTTCACGTCGCCTTGCGGTTGCACGGCAGACTGCCGTCGAGGCCAACGCTGCCCTGCAGCGGATGGACGACGGCAGCTACGGACGGTGCGTGAAATGCTCTGAGCAGATCCCGTTCGCCAGGCTGGAGCTGCGCCCTCATGCTGACTGCTGCGTGACGTGCAGCTGACAGGCGGAACACCGGCTCCAGGTCCGGTCTTCAAGGCTGCTGGGACATGCGGAAAGTCGCGCTACGCACGCGACCAGCTGTACGGAGGATTCACGCCCAGGAGCTAGGCCTCGACGGCATCGGCGACTGCGTAGACAGGTTTGTTGACGAGTCTTGTGTGGATGGGTGTTCACCTCGCGGTAAGCACCGCCGGAAGATCCAGCCCGACGAGCACGATCGCGGCAGTGTCGCGGGCAAGAACCTGCGCCAGCCTGCGCCACGACCTGCCGCAGGCAGGCGTCGCACGTCTTCTTGTCGATGTTCTCGTCGACGGACCCGTGCTCCGCCTTCAGCGAGACCGGCAGCAAGATCACGGCGCCGGGTCTGGGAACGACCCCGGGGATCAGGCAACACCCAGGGTTGCGAGAGGATCGCACGGTGCCAGCGACGTCCTTACCCGTGCTGCCGGATGACTCGCCGGTGGGGCTGCACCGGGTGCTCGACCCGGTGGGTGCGCTACCCCAGGGGGCGTGGAGCCTTGACGCCGACCCGCGAATCCGGCCCTCTGAGGTACGACTGCGGGTGGAGCGCCTCAACCTGGACGCGGCAAGCTTTCGCCAGCTGC
>JBDTDW010000318.1:0-2570 GCA_039922855.1 Candidatus Nanopelagicales bacterium
GTCTGGATCTCCACGACCCGTACCGCCACCACCGACAGCATCGCGAGCACCACGACCTGCACGACGCGTAGCCGGAACCGGGGATCCCCGGGGCGGAACCGGCGCGCCGGCCGCGCCGTGCCGCGTCCGTCGCCGGAACCGGGCCGAGTCGTGGCCGGGCGGTTCGGTGTCTGTACCGAGCTCATCGGACAGCTCCCGCCGTGGGACCGGCCTTGGGCGTGGTGGCCGGCGTGGGCGTAGCTGCCTTGACCTTGGCCCCGCGGGCGGGTGATGCCAACGTCGCCCCGTCGGTCGTAGTCGATGTACTGACACCAGGGGCACCCGGGACCGCTGCCATGTTCACGGCCCCGTCCGAGATGCCCGAGGACGCCGCTGCGAGCCCTGCTGCCGCGACCGGCGCGACAGCAGGGCGCGGGCTGGCGGCCGGAGCGGGGTGGCCGAGGATGGCACCGTCGGACAGGCGCAGGAAGGCCGGTGAGGTGACGGGGACCATGCCGAACTTGGTGGCCTGTCGCGCCATGGCATCCGGTGACTCGTTGCGGGCGACGTAGAGCAGCAGGGCCTGCTGGGACACCTGCAGCTGTTGCTGCTGCTGGGAGAGCGCCTGAATCTGGAAGGCACCTTCGGCAAGGGTCGTGTTCAGCAGGAGCAGCAGTGCCATCCCCGCGACGATCAGCCCGGCAATGAACAGCGCAAAAACACCATTGCCGGCAATGGATCCTGACGCCGCCGACGCTGGCACCAGTCGGAGCCGGGGCGCTGTCGTTCGACGCCGGCCAGCACTGACGCTTTCGACCTGGGGCGCGACGACTCCGGTCGCGCTCATGCCGCGACCGCCCGGACGCGCTCGGCGGCTCGCAGCCGCACCGAACGGGCCCTGGGGTTGTCCGTGACCTCGTCGTCGCCAGCGCGCTCCGCGCCACGGGTGAGCAGTCGCAGCGCCGGCTCCTGGCCCTCCGGCACGAAAGGCAGGTCGACCGGGACGGTGGTCGTGGTGTACTCGGCCAGCACCGACTTGGTGATGCGGTCCTCCAGCGACTGGTAGCTCATGACGACGATGCGCCCTCCCACGCTCAGGGCGTCGACCGCCGCCGGCAGGGCACGTTCCAGGACCTCGAGCTCTCCGTTCACCTCGATGCGCAGCGCCTGGAAGGTGCGCTTGGCCGGATTGCCCCCGGTGCGTCGTGCCGGCGCCGGAATCGCGTCCCGGACCAGGTCGACCAGCCGAGCGCTGGTCGTGAAGGGGGCGACGCCGCGGGTGCGTACGACTGCCTCGGCGATCCGGCGGGCAAAGCGCTCCTCGCCGTACCTGGACAAGATCCGCGCCAGGTCCCGCACCGGATAGGTGTTGAGGACGTCTGCGGCGGTCGTGCCCTGCGAGGGATCCATCCGCATGTCCAGCGGGGCATCGACGCTGTACGCGAAGCCGCGGTCGGGCAGGTCGAGCTGCAGGCTGGAGACGCCCAGGTCGAACAGGACCCCGTCGACGCTGGGCAGCCCGAGGCTCTCCAGCACGTCGGGCATGCCGTCGTACACGGCGTGCACCAACGTCACCCGGTTCGCGAACGGGGAGAGCCGTTCCTGCGACATCCGGACCGCTTGCTGGTCCCGGTCAAGCCCGATCAGCCGGACGGCGGGGAAGCGCGCCAACAGCGCCTCGCTGTGGCCACCCAGTCCGACCGTGGCGTCAACGACGACCGCACCCGGTCGTTCCAGCGCCGGTGCCAGCAAGGCGATGCATCGATCCAGCAGGACCGGGACGTGGCGAGGGCCAGGAGAAGTCGTCACAGGTCTGTCAGCCCAGCCGTGCCATCAGGTGGGAGAGCACCAGCAAGAAGCCCACCGTGAGCGCCACCGCGGCCAACCCCAGCCCGAGGGTACTGATCGTG
Source organism: Candidatus Nanopelagicales bacterium (assembly GCA_039922855.1). Classification (GTDB taxonomy): domain Bacteria; phylum Actinomycetota; class Actinomycetes; order S36-B12; family CAIYMF01; genus JAFIHG01. The sequence continues at coordinate 1,890 of JBDTDW010000318.1, forward strand.
GGTGCGTCCGCCCGGGGTTGGCGATGGTTGTGGTGCCTGCCGGTGGCCGATGTGCGCGGCAGGGGTGGGTTGCTCACAGTGGTGTCCTCCTCACACCTGTCGGTGTGCTCGCGGTGAAGGATTCGGTTCGCCAGGGTCGTTCGTGGAACCAGGTCTCCGTCCGTCGCGCCGCCCACCGGGTGACCCGGTGCGACCCCGCTGGCTTCCGGGGAAGAAGAGCCAGCGGGCCAAGGCGACGGACCGGAGACCTCGCGCCACGCGCGACCTCGGGTCGGTTGCCGGTCAGGACATCGGCACCACCTCGCCGTCGAGCTGGGCGAAGCCCGGGTCCTGCGCGGCCAGATAGGCCTCCCAGGCCGGCGCGTCCCAGATCTCCACGCGGTTGTCGGCGCCGACGACTGCGCATTCGCGCGACAGGCCCGCGTACTCACGCAGGGCGGTCGGGATCGTGACCCGACCCTGCTTGTCGGGGGTGTCGTCGTACGCACTGGCGAACAGCACGCGGGTGTAGTTGCGGACCCGCTCGTTGGTCTGGCTGCCCGAGCGCAGGCCGGCCGCGTACGTCTCGAAGCCGGCGCGCGGCCACACGACCAGGCAGCGTTCCTGGCCCTTCGTGACCACCAGGCCGGCGGCCAGCTCGTCGCGGAACTTCGCGGGCAGGATCAGCCGGCCCTTCTCGTC
>JBDTDW010000319.1:0-16521 GCA_039922855.1 Candidatus Nanopelagicales bacterium
TGACCTCGACTCTGGGATGCTCGATCAGCTGTCGGGTCGCTACTTTCGCGCGGCCATAGACGACTGGCGATCCATCGCAAGCAAGGCCGACGAGGTCATCGCGCTCGACACGAACGTCCTGCGACTGACGGACCTTCCCTGAGCCAGCACCGGCCGAACATACGTGCCTACTGCGCGGGCGTGGGCCACGTGGACCGCCGCTCGGTGTAGGTGACCCTCCATGATCAGGGCATGGCCGCCTACTGGATCTGCGCTGCGTTCACGCTCATCAGTGCCTGCGTAAGTCTCGGATACTCAACGGCAGCCGTGGTCGCCGCCAAGCAGGCGGACGGAGGCTCGGCGGAGTACACGCTCGCTCGAAGCGTTGCGCTGGTTGTAGTCGCGATCGTGCCCGTCGCCGGAGAGCGACGCGACTGGCTGCTGGCCGCCGCTGTGGCGATGGTCGTAGTTCAGGCTCTGGATGCGGTCATCGGTCGACGCCTCCACGACACGCTCAAGACCATCGGCCCAGCCGCGACAGCGGCTGTCAACCTCGCGTTGCTTGCCTGTTTTCTCACGTCATGACTTGGCGGCTGGCTGGCACCGCCCACAGGTGCCGATAGCGCTCGCCCTCGCAGGTGGCGATCCGCGGCTCCGGCCGGGTCGCCCCTTGACTGGCAGGTCGACTTTAGTATATTTTGATTCGATATACCGTATCAGGAGATCAACGTGGGTGCCGCAGATCTACTCCGCACCGCCAGACACACTCACGGTGCCTCGCAGCGCGAGCTGGCGCGGGTCGCTGCCGTGGGACAACCCAGGATTGCCGACATCGAGTCCGGCGCACATGACACCACCGTTGATCGGCTCGACCACCTGCTAGCAGCACTCGGGCAGCGGATCGCGGTGCTGCCCACGCGCTCAAGGCCGGTGTGCGAGGCCGCAGTGGCGATCAAGGACGCCCTAGACCGAGGCGACCACGCAAGTGCCTGGCGCGAGATCATCCAAGTCGGCGACGACCTCGCGCGCGCAGAGCCGGCCACACGTGTAGCGCTCACGGTGACCCGGCCCCTGCCCGTGGGCGACCGACGTTTTGACGCGCTCCTGGCCGCTGTCGCGGACTACCGGCTCACGCCGGGCCGGCTGCCCCGCCCGGTCTGGCTGGACCTGCCCGACTACCGGCTCGAGGAACCGTGGGACGTCGAGGTGATACCCGATCTGCAAGTCCAGGCACGAGCTCGCACGCCCCGGGCGATTGCCCGACACGGCATCTTCCTCGCCGCGGCGCAGCTGGAGAGCATCTGATGGATCGCACCTTCGGCGCAGCCGACATCGAGCAGCTGCTGCACGAGCTCGCCCGCCGTCTCGCCGGGACCGGTGCCGCCGCTGGCATCCGCGTGGAGCGCGCTCCCTGGTGGTCCGGCTGAGCGAAGACGGCGTGGCTGGCGAGCTCGGCTGCGAACCGCAAGTCTCCATCGTCGGCGAACTGCGCCGCCTTGGCGACCGTGGCCTCGATCCCACCCAGGGCTTCGACGTACCGCTGCCCGGCTGCCTGCGGCGGATGTTGCCACAGGTGGGCAGGGTTGCCGTCGTACCAGCCGAGGTATCGCTGGTAGATGGCCTTGGCGTTGTGGTTGACCGAGCCGTAGTAACCGCGGGTATGCCACGCGCCGTCCAGGGCGGGCGGCATGACGAGCATCTCGGCGATCTCACTGTGGACGTAGCCCTGGTTGATCAGCCGAAGCGTCTGGTCGTGCAGGTAGGCATAAAGGTCCCGCTGCTGGGTGAGGTAGGTGACGATGAGGTCGGTGCCCCAGGTGGGCCAGTGGTGGGATGCGAACGCGACATCGGACTGGCGTGCGAACAGTTCGATGGCCTCGGCGAGGTAGCGGGACCAGATCCGCGGGTCGCGGACCTGGGCGCCCCGCAGTGTGAGCAGGTTGTGCAGATTGTGGGTGGCGTTCTCGGACATGCACAGGGCGCGCTTGTCGGGGAAGTAGAAGTTCATCTCGGCCGGGCACTCGGTACCCGGGGTCATCTGGAAGATGATGCGGACGCCGTCGATGCGCTCTTCCTGACCGGTCCGGGTGACAGACAGAGTCGGAGCGATCAGACCAACGGTTCCGGTCGACCCGCCGGCGCCGAGGCCGATCCCGAGATTGCCCCGTGGGCCCTTGGGGACCGGAATTGCGGCGTAGTAGTAGCTGCGCCGAAGCATCGCGGTCCCGGCATAGACGTTCTCCGAGACTGCGTGCTCCAGGAAGTGGTCGGGGGCGATGATGGGGACGGTTGTGTCGGCGTCGACCACACCGAGCACCCCTCCAAAATGGTCCAGATGGGCGTGGGTGTAGATGACCGCCGTCACGGCACGGTCCCCACGGTGCTTGCGGTACAAGCTGATCGCGGCCGCGGCGGTCTCGGCTGAGATCAGCGGGTCGATCACGATCACCCCGGTCTCGCTCTCTACCAGCGTCATGTTGGACATGTCGAACCCGCGTACTTGGTAGATGCCTTCCATCACCTCGTACAGGCCGTGCTTCGACGTCAGTTGAGCCTGTCGCCACAGACTCGGATTGGCCGTTGGCGGGCACTGCGCGTCCAGGAACCGCCAGTCGTCCATCTCCCACACAACCCGCCCGTCGACAGCCGCGATCGACATGGGCTCCAGCGAACCTACGAACCCGCGGTCGGAGTTCTCGAAGTCCGCGCGATCCTCAAGATCCGGGGTCGTTCCTGGGTTGGTCGTCACGGACGTCTCCTCATCTGCGGGGGGTACATCGTCGCGCCGCGCGGTGTTGTCGGCGACCGTCACCATGCGACGAAGCTCTCACTGCTCAGATCATGTCAGGCGGGCGGGAGTCGTGACCCCTCCGGGACTCGGCGCAGCCTGGCGACTACTCGCGAACAAGAACGAGTGCGAGGCGGGGTAGGACGAACGACGCGAGGAAGAGCGGCAGGAACCTCTTACCCGTGCATCGGAAGGCGACGATCTCGCCGTCGCCGGTGTCGAAGGTCTCGGCTCGGCTCGAGTTTCGGCCATGACGAACTTTCAGTGTGTGATGTCCCGGCTCTACCGGCGTCTGGAAAGTGTCGTTCATGTTGACGGACCCAACCCCATTGCCGTCAACCTCGATGTCGTATGCGCCACGACGGACCTCAGCGCCGATGGCCTTGTGCGTCACTTTCAGTGTTGCGGACATTGTCGATCACCCTGGCTTCTGACGGGTCGTCCTGCGTGCTCGGCATCGGACCCGCGTGCGCGCGGACCTCATCCACCTCTGAGGCTAACCCGGACAAGCTCGGGATGCCCACCACAGAACACTGGAGCCTGCTCGACGGGTTGAATGCTCCCGTGACCGCGGCCGAGGACATCGAGACCGGGCCGCTGTCGTGGACTCGCTGGACCGCCGTCGGCTTCATGGTGGGATCTGCGCTGTTCGCGGCGGGTGTTCCGCTGAGCTTGGCCAGTGGGCTGCCCCCCCGGGGTGGCCGGGTGGGTGTTCTTCGCCGGATCCGTCTGCTTCACCTCGGCCGCCCTGCTGCAGTTCCTCACCTCGCGCCGCGGGCTGGAGTCGCTGAGCGCCGCGGAAGGTAGCAACTCGTGGCGCGCCGCGCTGATCCGCCCGCGAACCCTGGACTGGGCAGCATCTGCCGTGCAGCTCGTGGGCACGATTGCGTTCAACATCAGCACCTTCCGTGCTGCCCTGGACTCCATCGGATCGGTCACGATCGCGGCCGATGTCATCTGGCGCCCGGATGCCTTCGGGTCGGTCCTGTTCCTAGTCTCCAGCGGGCTCGCATTCGCCCCCGAGGTTCGCGGGAGAAGGCACCGCCACGCTCGCGACAGAGCATGGGCGATCGGAGCCCTCAACATGTTGGGCTCGGTCTTCTTCGGTGCATCGGCGATCGGTGCCTACACGGTCTCGGCGACCGGTGTCCTGCTCAGCGCCCGCTGGTCGAACCTCGGGACGTTCCTCGGCGCGATCTGCTTCCTGGCAGGAGCACGCCTGCTGCTACCACGGGGCGACACGAGTCGCGGCTGAGCTGAGCCGCCGGGCATCTGGCCTTCGCCATGCCGGGTCCGCACCACCGGGCCCGGGACCACCGCGGTCTGCTCGCACAAACACGCACACGGCCCCCGCAGACCCTCGTTCTAACGGATCCGAGGCGACATGTGACCGCGCGAGCCGACCCGAAGCAGCGATCATGGGCACACGGTGGCAGTCGCCATTCGGAGGGTTGACTACCCTGACCACATGCCGACTCTCTGCGATCTGATGGCTGGGCGTGCTTACGTCGTCTTCGACGGCGCGATGGGCACGATGCTGCAGGAGGCCGGCCTCGAGGACGGCGGGTCCGGGGAACTGTGGAACGTCGAGCACCCCGACAAGATCCTCGACATCCACACCCGGTACCTGCAGGCCGGTGCGAACGTACTGACCACGAACACCTTCGGTGGTACGAAGCCCCGGCTGGACATGCACGGCCTGGGCGACCGGGTCCATGAGCTCAACCGCGCCGGGGCCGCACTGGCCAAGCAGGCCGCGGAGCCGTTCGGTGCCCTCGTCGCCGGCGACCTCGGCCCGACCGGTGAGCTGCTCGACCCGCTCGGCACCTTGTCCGCCGCCGACGCGCAGGCACTGTTCGCCGATCAGCTGGCCGGACTAGTGGCCGGCGGGATCGACCTCGTGGTCATCGAGACCATGAGCGACCTGGCCGAGGTCGAGGCGGCCGTACGCGCCGCCAAGGCAACCGCCCCCGGCGTCCCGGTCGTTGTCACGCTCAGCTTCGACACCAAGCTGCGCACCATGATGGGCGTGACCCCGGCCAGCGCGGTCACGACGCTCGCCGCCCTCGGGGTCGATGCCGTCGGGGCGAACTGTGGGCGCGGGCCGGAGGAGATGGAGACGGTCATGGCGCAGATGACCGCGGTACGCCCGGCGGGCCTGCTGCTCATCGCCCAGTCCAATGCCGGGCTGCCGCAGCTGGTCGGAGACCACTTCGAGTACGACTCCCCACCGGAGCAGATGGCCGCCCACGCGGCGCGGCTGCGAGCGCTCGGTGTGGACCTCATCGGGGGCTGCTGCGGGTCCACCCCGGAGCACGTACGTGCCATGAGCGAGGCTCTCGCAACCGCCTGAGCCCCCGTCGGTTCAGCCGGTAGCGGGCGGGGACCTGAGCTCGGTCGGCTCGTCCGTGGCGCGGCGCCGTTGCACCGGGATCACCTCGAGCAGCGCACGTACGTCGCTGGCCCGATAGCGCCGGTGCCCGCCCAGGGTGCGGATGCTCGGCAGCTTGCCGGACTGGGCCCAGCGGGTGACCGTCTTGGGGTCCACACGAAACAACGACGCGACCTCGGACGGGGTGAGGAGTCGTTCCTCGGAGTCCGGCGGCAGTCCCACCATGAGTCGTTCTCCTTCTGGCGGACGTACGTCAGGAGCCCCCCGCCCAGGGCTCCCGCGGGTCGGGTGCGCCTAGGCGGTCGTGACGTGTCCGCCGCGGCAGTGTGGCAGGTACGGGCGGCGTATGCGCTCCGAACGCACAGACACCTGTCATCGTGGGGGGCGCGAGCACGACATCTGGGTCCGTTCCTACGGCCCAGGTGGGGACCGACGAGGCCTTCGGGGCACCGTAATGGCGTGAGTGGGAGGGACCCGATGGACACCAAGCCCAAGAGCGCGGCCACGGAGGTCGGCGCGGGCCACGAGCAGGTCGTGGTTGCGCACGACCCGGCCAGCGGTCTACGGGCGGTCGTTGCGATCCACTCCACGGTGCTGGGCCCGGCGCTGGGCGGCACCCGGATGCGGGCGTACGACGACCTCGACGCGGCTGTCGCGGACGCTCTGGACCTCTCCCGCGCCATGACCGCCAAGAACTCCCTCGCCGGGCTGCCTCACGGCGGCGGCAAGGCCGTCATCATCGGTGACCCGGCCACGGACAAGACCCCGGCGCTGCTGGCGGCGTACGGACGCCTGGTTGCCGCCCTCGGCGGGCGCTACGTGACAGCCGCTGACGTTGGCACATACGTGCAGGACATGGACGCCATCAGCGAGGTCAACCCGTGGACGACCGGGCGCTCCCCCGAGCGCGGTGGCGCCGGCGACTCCGGGGTCCTGACAGCTCTGGGGATCCACGCCGCGATGCGCTCCTGCTCCGAACGCGTCTGGGGTTCGCCCTCTCTCGCCGGTCGGCGGGTCGGCATCGAAGGCGTCGGCAAGGTCGGGTCCCGGCTGGCCGGGCACGTGCTGGCCGAGGGCGGCATCGTCCTGGCCTGCGACGTCGACGAAGCGGCGATCGCTCGGCTGCTGGCGACGTACCCGCAGGTGCAGGTCATGGGCCGCGAGGCGATGCTGTCGGCCGAGCTGGACGTCCTGGCCCCCTGCGCCCTCGGGGGGACGCTGACCCCCGCGGTCATCGCCGCCTTGCGGGCCACCGTCGTGTGCGGCGGCGCGAACAACCAGCTCACCAACGAAAGCGGAGCCCAAGCGCTGGCGGCGCTCGGGGTGCTGTACGCGCCGGAGTTCGTCGCCAACGCCGGTGGCGTCATCGCGGTGGCCGACGAGTTCTCCGGCTACGACGCGCAGCGGGCAACCGAGCGCACCCTGGCGATCGGGGCCACCATGGCCCGGGTGCTGCAGCGAGCCGCCGACGACGGTGTCACGCCGTGGGTGGCCGCCGAGGCGCTGGCCGGCGAACGGATCAAGGCGGCGGCCGCCGAGGTGCCGTCCTACCGCACGTTCCCACGCTGACCCGGACGGCGCCCGACGACGTGACGGGCGCGCGGGTGCCGCCATGACGTACGCTGTTCCCACATTCCAGCCGGGGGTCCGACGAGCAAGTCGTCGCAGCCCTGGCCCTGTCGGTCCGAACCCGGGCAGTAGGCCCAGACGAGGGGGTCGCGCTATGGGACGCGGTCGCGCCAAGGCCAAGCAGACCAAAGTGGCCCGCCAGCTCAAATACGGCGCTGTGCACTCCGATCTCGGGGCGCTGCAGGCCGAGCTGGGACATCCCAGCGAGCCGATCCGACCCGTCGTGGACGAGGTCGACCTCGACGCGGCCGCCGACTCGGACGACGAGGACGACCCGTACGCCGCTTACCTCGAGGACGAGGACGACGACGCCCCCACCAGCAACGCCCGCTGAGCCCGCGAGGCTGAGCAACCGGGGCTGAGCAACCGGGGCTGAGCACGCTGGACCGGGCACGCTGGGCTGGGCAGCCGGTCGGAGTCAGGCGTGGTTGCCGACGAGTGTGACCGCCCCTCCGCCCCCGCCCTTGGCGACCGCATCACCGAGCTCGCCTTGACGCGGGACCGCGGCACCGAGCACCCAGGCATCGACGCCACGCGCGGAGAGGCGGGCCAGCGTGGCGTCCACCGACCCCGGGGCCACCAGGGCGACCATCCCGACACCCATGTTGAACGTACGCTCCAGCTCGGCGAGCTCGACCCGACCGACCTCGCCGATCAGCATGAAGACCGGGTGCGGGGTCCAGCCGGACCGCTCCACGACCACGTGCACATCGGCCGGCAGCACCCTGGCCAGGTTCGCCGCCAGGCCGCCGCCGGTCACGTGCGAGAGCGCGTGCAGGTCGACATCGTCAGCGCGCGTCAGGTCGAGCACGTCGAGGGAGTAGATCCGGGTCGGGGTCAGCAGTTCCTCCCCGAGAGTGCGGCCGAACGCGTCGACGTAGAGGTCCAGGCGCATCCCTGCGCCGGTCAGCAGCACGTGACGGGCCAGGGAGTACCCGTTGGAGTGCAGGCCGGAGGCGCGCATCGCGATCGCGACGTCGCCGACCCGGACCCGTGACGGACCGAGCAGCGCGTCGGCCTCCACCACGCCTGTGCCCGCGCCGGCGACGTCGTACTCCTCCGGGCGCAGCAGCCCCGGGTGCTCGGCGGTCTCCCCGCCCAGCAGCGCGCACCCGGCCAACCTGGCGCCCTCGGCGATGCCGGACACGATCGCGGCCACGCGTTCGGGTACGACCTTGCCCACCGCGATGTAGTCGGTCATGAACAGGGGCTCGGCACCGCACACCACGAGGTCGTCCGCGACCATCGCGACAAGGTCGATCCCGATGGTGTCGTGGATGCCGAGCCGCTGCGCGATGACGACCTTGGTACCGACCCCGTCGGTGGAGGTGGCCAGCAGCGGCCGGCGGTACGCCGTGAGCGCGGACGCGTCGAAGAGCCCGGCGAACCCTCCCAAGTCGCCCACGACCTCGGGGCGTTGTGCCCGGGCCACCGACGCCTTCATCAGCGCCACGGCGCGCTCCCCGGCCTCGACGTCGACGCCGGCGCCCGCGTACGTCGCCGGGTCCGAGCCGCTGCGGACCACCGGCACTGTCACGGGTGGCGCAAGGCGTCGGCCGCGCCGGCGCCGCCGACCAGCGCCGGGAGGGTGCCCAGCGCAAGGGAGTCCGTGGCCAGCAGCCGCTGCTCCAGGCTCGCCAGCAGGTGCTCGTCGAGCTGCTCGTCCTCGGACCGCTCCGAGTCGGGCAGCTCGACCGGGTAGACCCCGTCGAAGCAGGCCCGGCACAGTCGGTCCTTGGCCACCCCGGTGGCACCGACCAGGCCGTCCAGCGACACGTAGCCCAGCGAGTCGGCACCGATCGAGGTCCGGATCTCATCGATGGTGATCCCGTTGGCGATGAGCTCGGCGCGGGTGGCGAAGTCGATTCCGTAGAAGCACGGCCACTTCACCGGCGGGGACGCGATCCGCACGTGGATCTCGAGCGCACCGGCCTCGCGCAGCATCCGGATCAGGGCGCGCTGGGTGTTGCCGCGCACGATCGAGTCGTCGACGACGACGAGCCGCTTGCCGGCGATGACATCACGCAGCGGGTTGAGCTTGAGCCGGATACCGAGCTGCCGGATGGTCTGGGAGGGCTGGATGAACGTGCGGCCGACGTAGGCGTTCTTGACCAGTCCCTGCGCGAACGGGATGCCGGACTCCTGGGCGTAGCCGACGGCCGAGGGCGTCCCGCTCTCGGGCACCGGGATCACCAGGTCGGCCTCGACCGGGTGCTCCCGGGCCAGGACGCGGCCGATCTGGGCTCGTACGCCGTGCACGCCGTGCCCGGAGATGGTGGTGTCGGGTCGGGACAGGTAGACGAACTCGAACAGGCACCCCTTGGGGTCCGCGGTGGCGAACCGCTGCGAGCGAAGCCCGTGCTCGTCGATCGCGACCAGCTCGCCGGGCTCGATCTCCCGGACGAACGAGGCGCCCACGATGTCCAGTGCAGCGGTCTCGCTGGCCACCACCCAGCCGCGCTCGAGCCGGCCCAGCGTCAGCGGCCGAATGCCCTGCGGGTCGCGGGCGGCGTACAACGTCGTGTCGTCCATGAACACCAACGAGAATGCACCACGCAACAGCGGCAGCTCGATCATGGCGGCCTGCTCGACGGAGGTTTCCGGGTGCGAGGCCAGCAGCGCCGTCATCAGGTCGGTGTCACTGGTAGCGGCGACCGGCTCGTGGCCCAGCGCGAGCTCGCCGTTCAGGCTCACGCGGTCGTGGAGGCGGCGTGCCAGCTCTCGGGTGTTGGTCAGGTTCCCGTTGTGGCCCAACGCCAAGGTGCCGGTGGCCGTGGCGCGGAACGTCGGTTGGGCGTTCTCCCAGACACTGGCGCCAGTGGTGGAGTATCGGGTGTGCCCGATGCCCAGGTGGCCCTGCAGGCTCTCCAGGGACGCCTCGTTGAAGACCTGCGACACCAGGCCCATGTCCTTGTAGACCAGGGTCCGGGTGCCATCGCTCACCGCGATCCCGGCAGACTCCTGCCCGCGGTGCTGCAACGCATAGAGGCCGAAGTACGCGAGCTTGGCGACCTCCTCCCCGGGAGCCCAGACGCCGAAGACACCGCAGGCGTCCTGCGGCCCCTTCTCGTGGGGTGAGAGGTCGTGGTTCAGCCGTCCGTCACCGCGCTGCACGCGGCCAGTCTAGGGGCGAGGTCGGACGCGAACGACGTCAGACGGTCAGGGCGTGTACGACGGCGGGCCATGCCATCGAGCGCGGATCGATGAGGGCGAAGTGTCCGGCGCCGGGCACCTCGACCAATCCGGTGCTCGGGTGCCGGTCGGCGTACGACCGTGCCACGGACACCGGCACGACGAGGTCCTGGCGCCCATGGACGAGGACGACTGGGGCGGGCGAGCCGGCCGAGCCGCTCGCCATCGCCGGGTCCAGGTCCGGGCGCGTCGCCGCAACGGCGCCGAGGAACGCGGGCACCGCGCCGCCGCCGAGCCCTAGCTGTTCGGCCAGGGCCAGGTCCGCCACGGCGCCCAGCCCTACGGTGCGCACCAGCCCGGGCGCGGGGCACGTGGCGGCGGCCCACAGCGCGAGGTGCCCGCCGGCCGAGTGCCCGGCCACGACGACCCGCCCGTCGTGGCCGCTCACGAGCGCCGGGAGCGTGGCCAGGGCATGTCGTACGTCCTGGCACGTGGCGTCCGGGTCCCCCGGCTCACGGCGGTACTCCGGTGCCGCGACCGCCCAGCCGGCCTCGGCCAGGGCCTGGGTCATCGGGCGCGTGTGGGTGCGGTCGTAAGCCGGACGCCAGAACCCACCGTGCAGGAGCACCAGGAGCGGGCCGTGCCCGTTCCCCGGCCGTACGTCGGCCACGTCACCGGCACCCTCACCCCAGCGCAGCGTCTGTGGCACCGTCGCGCGCAGGGACAGCACCGAGTCGTCCTCGTCGTACGCCGGCACCGCGTCCGGGTGGCCGCGGGTCGGGCGGTGCGCACCCGGGGCGGTCATGTCGGCGACGGTATCGCGCGAGCTGCAGCTCGCCACCGGTAACGAACGCGCCGAGGAACGGTAACGGTTTGGCATTTACGGATCGGTCCCGCCAGACTCGGGCCGAACGTCGGCCAGTTCCGTCGCACCATTCGCGGGCGCCCGTACGCACGACCGAGAGCAGGGCAGCGATCCTGCCCGTACCGGTCGTGATCCAGTCCGGCACGAGCACAGCGAGGACCGCCACGATGAACGCCCTCCCCGGCAGCGCCGCTGTCGCCGCGACCGAGACGCCGGTCACCGGACCCGTGTCGGTGTCGTTGCGTGGGCTGACCAAAACGTTCGGCTCCGGCAGCACGGCAGTGACGGCGGTGGCCGGCATCGACCTGGACATCCGGGACGGGGAGTTCCTCACGTTCCTCGGGCCCTCCGGGTCGGGCAAGACCACGGTGCTTCGCATGATCGCCGGGTTCGAGCGCCCGACGTCGGGGACGATCCTGCTCGACGGCGCGGACGTGACGCGGGTGCCGCCGTTCGACCGGGACGTCAACACCGTCTTCCAGGACTACGCGCTCTTCCCGCACATGGACGTCGCGGCGAACGTCGAGTACGGCCTGCGGGTCAAAGGCGTCGGCAAGTCTGAGCGCAAGCGGCGCTCGCTCGAGGCCCTCGAGGGCGTACGCCTCGCCGACTATGCGTCCCGCAGCCCAGCACAGCTCTCCGGCGGACAACGCCAGCGGGTGGCGCTGGCCCGTGCCCTGGTGAACCGGCCGAAGGTGCTGCTGCTCGACGAGCCGCTCGGAGCCCTGGACCTCAAGCTGCGCGAGCAGATGCAGGTCGAGCTCAAGGTCATGCAACGCCAGGTCGGGATCACCTTCGTGTTCGTGACCCATGACCAGGAGGAGGCCCTCACGATGTCCGACCGCATCGCGGTCTTCCACGACGGCCGGATCGAGCAGGTGGGCTCCCCCGCGCAGATATACGAGCGCCCGGAAGGGGAGTTCGTCGCCGGGTTCGTCGGCACCTCGAACTTGCTGGCAGCCGAGGCGGCGCGTGCCATCCTCGGCAAGGACGGGGTGTGGTCGGTGCGCCCGGAGAAGATCCGTCTGGCCTCCGTCGGGGAGCCAGTGGGACCCGAGGAGCACGGTGGCACCGGCACGGTCGCGGAGGTTGTCTATGCCGGGTCCTCGACCCGGTTCCTCGTCGACCTCGACGCCGGCGGCCGGCTCGTCGTGCTGCAGCAGAACCTGCGCACGTCCTCGATGGACGTGCTCGCCTACCGCGGGACCCCGGTCCAGCTGATCTGGCGGCAGGAGCACGAGTTCCAGCTCGCCTGAGGGCGAGGACCATCGGGGGGCCGCCGCTCCTCGTACGACACCACCTTCGGGGGGCCGCTGCCCCCCGAAGGACAACAGATGAGAAGGGGTGGCAGATGGCGACCACGCGTCTGCTCAAGATCGCCGTTGTAGGGGCGGCCGTGGCCATGGTGGCCAGCGGCTGCGGTAGCTCGTCGGGTACGACCGACGCAGGAAGCGGTCCCGCGAAACCACCGCAGCTGCCGATGCTGCAGACCCTGGGGGCCGGGGAGGGTGCGATCAACATCCTGGCGTGGCCCGGCTACGCGGAGAACGGCACCACGGACCCGACCGTCAACTGGGTCACGCCGTTCGAGAAGGCCACCGGTTGCAAGGCGAACGTGCAGGTGGCAAACACCTCCGACGAGATGTTCGAGAAGATGGGAACCGGTGACTTCGACGTCGTGTCCGCCTCCGGCGACTCCTCGCTGCGCATGATCTACGCGGGCAAGGTGGCACCGGTGAACACCTCGCTGCTGACCAACTGGAACGACATCGCGCCGTTCCAGAAGGAACAGCAGTGGAACTCCGTCGGCGGCGTCGACTACGGCATCCCGCACGGCTGGGGCGCCAACCTGCTGTCGTGGCGTACCGACAAGGTCTCACCGGCCCCGGACTCCTGGAGTGCGGTGTGGGACACCAACTCTCCGTACAAGGGCAAGATCGGTGCGTACGACTCCCCGACCTACCTCGCGGACGCGGCGCTGTACCTGATGAGCACCAAGCCCGATCTCGGGATCAAGAACCCGTACGCGCTCGACCAGACACAGTTCGACGCGGCCGTAGCACTCGCGACGGCGCAGAAGCCGATCCTGGCCGGCTACTGGTCGTCGTACACCGACGCCCAGAAGGCCTTCGAGAACGGCACGTACCTGCTGGGCACCTCGTGGCAGATCATCGTGAATCTGGCCAAGGCGGACAAGACTCCGGTGGACTCGGTGCTGCCGAAGGAGGGCTCGACCGGATGGGCCGACACCTGGATGATCGACGCGAAGTCCCCGCACCCGAACTGCGCCTATATGTGGATGAACTGGATCACGACGCCGAAGGTCCAGGCGCAGGTCGCGGAGTGGTTCGGTGAGGCGCCGGCCAACACCAAGGCCTGCGACTTCACGGTGGACAAGTCCCACTGCGACACCTTCCACGCCAAGGACGAGGCGTACTTCAAGCGGATCTGGTTCTGGGCGACCCCCCAGGCCGACTGCCTCGACGGACGCACCGACGTGAAGTGCGTGCCGTACTCGCAGTGGACGCAGGCCTGGAGCCAGCTGCGCAGCTGATCGACCGAGCAGCTGATCTCCGGCGGTGGGCCGGGCATCGTGCCCGGCCCACCGCACCCGCACTTCGCACAGGACCTGAGGAACCGTGGCTACTGCTGCCGACACCGTCGCCGCACCGCGTCAGTCGGTACGGCGCAGGGTCTCGGCGTACCTGTTCCGCAGCCGACGGACCCGGCTCACGGCCCTGCTGACACTGCCCATGCTGTGGCTGGTCGTCATCTACTTCGCGGCCGTGTTCTCCCTGCTGGCCACGGCCCTTTTCAGCCTCGACTCGTTCACCAGCGCGGTAGTCCGGACGCTCACACTGGCGAACTTCCGGGCTGTGTTCACCGAGCCGGCGTACTGGCGTGCGACGGGGCAGACGGTCACCGTCGCCGCGTCGGTGACCGTGCTGTGCATCGCCCTCGGCCTGCCCATGGCGTTCTACATGGCCAAGGTTGCCCAGGGCCGCTCCCGCGGCGTCCTGATCGCACTGGTCATCACGCCACTGTGGGCGTCGTACCTCGTCAAGGTCTATGCCTGGCAAGCCATGGTGCAGCCCGGGAACGGCGTCATCGCCTGGCTGGGAAAGCCGTTCGGGTTGCAGGGTCCAGGGCTCGGGATGGTCGCCGTGATCTTGACACTGACGTACCTGTGGCTGCCGTACATGGTGCTGCCCATCTACGCCGGCCTCGAGCGGATGCCCGACTCGCTGCTGGAGGCCTCCGGTGACCTCGGCGGCCGTCCCTGGCGCACGTTCCGCAGTGTCGTCGTCCCGCTGGTCTATCCCTCGATCATCGCCGGCACGATCTTCACGTTCTCGCTGAGTCTGGGCGACTACATCACCGCCCAGATCGTGGGTGGGAAGTTCCAGATGCTCGGCAACATCGTGTACCAGAACTACGCCGCGAACCTGCCGTTCGCTGCGACGATCGCGACCATCCCGGTCATCATCATGGTCATCTACCTGGCTCTTGTGCGTCGCACCGGCGCGCTGGACAACCTCTAGGGCGCCCGTGTACCTCTCCTCGCGCGCCCGATGGGCGATCCGGTTCGTCATGGTGATCGGGCTCGCCTTCATCTACGTACCGCTGGCCGTCGTCCTCATCAACTCTTTCAACGCCAGCACGGTGTTCGCGTGGCCGCCGCAGCAGTTCACGCTGCACTGGTGGTCGGACGTGTGGTCCAACGCCGGCGTACGCGACGCGATCCTCACGTCCGTCAAGATCGGCCTGATCTCGACCCGCGTGGCAATGGTCCTCGGCGGCCTGCTCGCGTTCGCGTTGAGCCGCTATACCTTCTTCGGTCGGCAGACGTTGTCATTGCTCGTGATCTTGCCGATCGCGCTGCCCGGCATCGTCACCGCCCTCGCACTTCGGACCGCGTTCCGCACGATCTTGTCGGTCGAGCTCTCGATCTGGACCGTGGTGATCGCCCACTCGACGTTCTGCATCGTGGTCATGTACAACAACGTGATCGCCCGGCTGCGGCGTATGGGTACGTCGTTGGAGGCTGCCTCCATGGACCTCGGCGCAGACTCGTTCACGACGTTCCGGCGCGTGACGTTCCCGCTGCTGCGTGGCGCCCTGTTGGCTGGTGGCCTGCTGGCGTTCGGCCTGTCGTTCGACGAGATCGTCGTCACGCTGTTCACGGCCCCACCCGGCGTCACGACGCTACCGATCTGGATCTTCCAGAACCTGTTCCGCCCGAACCAGGCCCCGGTCGTCAACGTGGTCGCGGCCGCCCTCGTGCTGTTGTCAATAGTCCCGATCTACATAAGCCAGCGCCTCGCCGGTGACAGCACCGGCGGCGGCCGCATGTAGACAAGTCCGCGGACGGGCCGTCTATGGAGCCTGCGGGGGATACAGCGGGAGGTACGGGCTCAGGTCCGAACGCTCGCCCGAGGCACGTACCCTGCCGTCGGCGACCGCGTCGGGCCACGCCAGCGCTCCGGTGGCCAGCTCCAGCCAGGTCCGGGCGTCGCACTCCACGACGGCCGGCGGGGTGCCCCGGCGGTGGCGCGCACCTTCGACCGCCTGCACCACCGAGTACGGCGGAATGCGTACCTCGACGGACCGCCCGGGAGCCACCGCCACCAGGCGCGCCAGCGACTCCTTGACCGCCGCCTTGGTCAGGGCACGATCCGGGCGGGCGCCGGCGACGAACGCAGCGAGCACCATCTCCACGTCGGACACGTCCTCAGTTCATCACGGGGCCAGTCCAACCCCGCGCGGCCCAACCAGCCTCACGGCCGCGAGTACCTGCTCGAAACGTCGTTTTCACCGCTAGATAATGACGTTTCGAGCGAGTACTCGAGGGGCCACAGCCAGCGAGGCCGGGGCTGTTACGTCCGCTCAGGCGAAGAGAGCCGGCAGAGTCGCCTCGGCAGCGGCCCGCAGCTGTGCCAGGGGCCAGGTGACGGATTCGTCGTACGCCGTCTCGATCGTCAGGCTCGCGCTGTCCGCGACGACCGTGCCGATCGAGGTCACAGGGACTCCACCCGGCCGGCACAGCTCGAGCAGCTCGTCCGCCCGCTCCGGAGCGACCACGACGACAGCGCGGGCCGTCGATTCGGAGTACAGGAACACGAACGGGTCGAGATCCGGCGGCACTGTGATCATTGCTCCGGTATCCCCGCGCAGCGCCATCTCGACCAGCGTCTGGGCGACGCCGCCTCCGGACACGTCATGGGCCGCCGACAGCACACGGTCGCGGCAGCCGCGGACCAGCACGTCGGCCAGCGCGCGTTCAGCGGCGAGGGACACCTGCGGCGGCAGTCCCCCGAGGTGAGCGTGCACGACGTGAGCCCATTCCGAGCCGGCCAGCTCATCGCGGGTGAGCCCGAGCAGGAATACCTGCTCCCCGGAGACCCCGAACGCCATGGGGGTGCGCCGCCGCACGTCGTCGATCACGCCGAGCACCCCGACCACCGGCGTCGGGTGGATCGCGACATCACCGGTCTGGTTGTAGAAGCTGACGTTTCCGCCGGTGACCGGTGTGCCCATCTCCAGGCACGCGTCGGCCAGGCCTTGCACCGCCTGGCTGAACTGCCACATCACGTCGGGGTCCTCCGGCGAGCCGAAGTTCAGGCAGTTGGTGACCGCCAGCGGTTCGGCGCCGGTCACTGCGACATTGCGGTACGCCTCCGCGAACGCGAGCTGGGCGCCGGCGTACGGGTCGAGCTGGGCGAACCTGCCGTTGCC
>JBDTDW010000320.1:0-16702 GCA_039922855.1 Candidatus Nanopelagicales bacterium
GTACTTCAGCAGCCGGCGGCGTTGGCCCACGAGCAGCAGCAGACCGCGGCGGCTGTGGTGGTCGTGCTTGTGCAGCTTCAAGTGCTCGGTCAGCTCGCTGATCCGCTTGGACAGCAGGGCGATCTGCACCTCCGGGCTGCCCGTGTCACTCTCGGAAGCGCCGTACTCGGCGATGATGGCAGTCTTGGTCGCGGTATCGAGCGACATGGATTGGTTCCCTCAGGGCGCGATCTCGGGCGGCACATCTGGCGCACGCCCTCGTGCAGTCACGAGTCGCGAGGCGCCCGCCTCCCGACCGTCGCAGGCCAGGCTATCAGCGGTGGTCGTCGAGGTCCCAATCCGGACCGATGCTGGTCCGGACCGAGTGGCGCAGGGTGCCGGCGGCGATGATCGAGGACGAGTCCCGTAGATCAACCACCCGGGGGGCGAGCCGTCCGGTGGTACCGCCGGTGCGCTGGCTCTCGTCGAGCCGGGCCAGCGCCTCGTAGAGCTCACGAAGGACCGACGACGGTGTCGGATTGCCTTCCACATCTGCTCCTCGATCTCGGCGACCTGACCAACGTGACGGACAGTAGCCGCATCCAGGGCTCGATCTGGGCCGTCCGGGCCTTCAATCACCAGTACGGAGCAGTGATTCGGCACTACTGCCGCCGAGCTGTGGCCCGAACGGTTGATGTGACCGTCAGCCAAGCAGCCTGCGGGTCTCCACGACGTCGATCCCCATCCGGGCCACCAGCTCGTCGATGTCGTCGAACCTGACCATGGGCCGGATCCGCGCGACGAAGTCCACGGCCACCACCTCGCCGTAAAGCTCGAGGTCATCACGGTCCAGGACGTACGCCTCGACCCGGCGCTCATCTCCATCGAACGTCGGGTTGGTCCCGACCGAGATCGCCGCAGGCAGTGCCTGCGGCGATCCATAGGGGGAACGCACGAGCCACCCGGCGTAGACCCCGTCAAGAGGGACCGCGGCGTGCGCCGTCGTGGCGATGTTCGCGGTCGGGTACCCGAGCTCTCGGCCTCGTTCGTCGCCGTGCACGACGGTCCCCTCCACGCGGTGCGGACGCCCCAGCGACGACGCGGCCGCGCCGACATCGCCGGCGGCGACCAGCGCACGGGTGTAGGTCGAGGACCAGGCGCCGCCCGTTCCGGACAGCAGCGGTGCCGGGTCAACCTCGAACCCGTACCGCGTACCGAGCTCGGCCAGCGTCTGGGTGTCGCCGGAAGCGCGGTGCCCGAACCGGAAGTTCTCCCCCACCACCACAGCCTTGGTACGCAGCCGATCTACGAGCACCGCTCGTACGAACTCCTCCGGCGTCAGTGCCGACAGCTCGCGGGTGAACGGGAGTACGCAGACCGCTGCGGCCCCCACCGACTCCAGCAGCTGCACCCGCTGGTCGAGCGTGGACAGCATCGAGGGGCGCGTGCCCGGCCGCAGCACCTGCGAGGGGTGCGGGTCGAACGTGACGACCACTGTCGGCAGGCCCATGGCCCGACCCCTCTCGACCGCACGAGCGACGATGCTGCGGTGACCGCGATGCACCCCGTCGAACACCCCGATGCACACGACCGAGCCCGGCCAGTCCTCGGGCACGTCCTCCAGACCTTGCCAACGTTGCACGGGCACAGGATGCCACGCGTGGCCCGTACGACCGCGGGCGTGGTTCAGCGCTCGTACACCAGCTGGCCCGAGGCGAACGTGAATTCGACGTGCGCGTCAGCGATGGGACCGGCGCCCGCGTCGAACACGTTGCGGTCGAGCACGACGAGGTCAGCGCGCTTGCCAGCCTGCAGCGAGCCGGCGTCGAGCTCGTCGTGGTTCACATACGCGGTCCCGATCGTGAACCCGGCGAGGGCGTCGGCCAGCGAGATCCGCTGGTCCGGGAGGAATGGCTCGTTGTCCCGGTGCCCCGGATCTACCCGGGTCACCGCAACCTCCATCTCCTCCAACGGGTTCGCCGTCGTCACGGCCCAGTCGCTGCCCATCGCAAGGATCGCTCCCGTGCGCAGCAGGTCGCCGAACGGGTACATCAGATCAACGCGGTCCTGCCCCAGGAACGGCACCGTCAGCTGCTCCATCTGTGGCTCGTTCTGGGCCCAGAACGGCTGACAGTTGGCCACGACGTCCAGCGCACGAAAGCGTGGGATGTCCTCGGGCTGCACGATCTGGATGTGCGCGAGATGGTGCCGCAGGTCGTTGCAGCCATTGGCATTCCGGGCTGCCTCGACTGCGTCCAGCGCGTTGCGGACGGCTCGGTCCCCGATGGTGTGCATGTGGACCTGGAACCCCAGGGCATCGAGCTCGGTGACCGCGGCTGCGAGCTCGTCGCGGTCGATGTAGCTCAGGCCGCTGTTGTCGGTGTGCCCGCCACAGCCGTCGCAGTAAGGCTGCAGCAGGGCGCCGGTGTAGTTCTCGAGCACACCATCAGTCATGATCTTCACGGTAGTGGCGTGGAATGCGCCGCCGGTCCCGCGTTCGCGTTGTTCCACGAACTCGGGGATCTGTTCCATGCCACGGTGACGGTCCCACCACAGCGCTCCCACGACCCGCGCGCTGAGCCGGCCGGCGTCGGCGAGCGAGCGGTACGCCTGCAGGGTCGCCGGGGTCACCCAGGCGTCCTGCCAGCCGGTGATCCCGAGCGAGTGCAGGTAGGTCTGGGCGTTGCAGATCGCGGCCTCCCAGTCCTCCCGGCCCGGCAGCGGGACGACATCGTCGTTGAAGGAGTACGCCGCACCTTCGTGCAGGGTGCCGGTCGGCTCTCCCGTCACGGGATCGCGCTCGATCCGCCCGTCGGAGGGATCGGGTGTCGTGGCGTCGATACCGGCGAGCTGCAGTGCTCGGCTGTTCGCCCACGCCCCGTGCACGTCACGGTTGAACAGGAACACCGGACGGTCGGGCACGATCGCGTCGAGGTCAGCCTTGTCCGGTGTCCCGCCCGGGAAGTACTCCATCGCCCACCCGCCGCCGATGATCCACGGCTCCTCCGGGTGCGCGGCGGCGTACTCCGCGATCGCCGCGAGGTAGGCCTCCCGTCCCACCAGGTCGTTCAGGGCCAGGTGCATCCGGTTCCGTCCGGCGAACGGCGGGTGGCAGTGGGCATCCTGGAACCCGGGAACCACCAGCTTTCCCGGGACATGCAGGACCTCGGTCGCTGGCCCGGCGAGCTTCCGCACCTCCGACTCGGTCCCAACCGCGACGATCCGGTCACCCCGGACGGCCACCGCCCGGGCCCACCGCCGGACCGTGTCACCGCAATAGACGTCGGCGCCAGTGATCACGAGGTCGGCGGGTTGGCTCATGACCGAAGGCTAACCAGTTGATCCAGGACATTTTTGTTGCTCACAGAGTATTCGGCGCTGCTTCGGCTCCCGCGGGACCTACGGAATCCACCTATTCCTTGACCAACGATGAGGGGGAGGGCAGCTCGTCCTGGTCGTAGCTGGGGAACTTGCGGGGGACGAACGCGAGCAGCAGTACCGCTGTCAGCACGGCTGCGATGAGCAGGCCGAGGAATACCGCGTGGGTCGATGCCTGCAGCGCGTCCCGCAGGTACGCCTCCACGGCCGGCACGGGGTGGGCGCCGACCAACGTCGAGCTGATGGCGTCGACGCTACCTGGGACTTTGCCCTGCAGGCCCGGCGGCGGTGAGCTCAACCATCGCAGCAGGACCACGTTCGTGATGGCACCGAAGATCGCCGCTCCGAGGCTCTGCCCCAGGTAGCGGGAGAACATGGCTCCGCCAGTGATGACACCGCGTTGCGACCAGCCCACGGTGGCCTGCAGGCCGACGATGAGCGAGGTCGTGATCAGACCGAGGCCGGCGCCCATCAGGGCGCTACCGAGCACGGCCTGCCATACCGAGGAGTTCGCGGTCGTTAACACGAACACCACCCCTGACGCGATGGCGAACCCGGTGCCCACCAGTGCGGTGTCGCGGAACCCGATGGACAGATAGAGCCGGGCAGAGAACGACGAGGCGATGGGCCAGGTCAGGCTCATCGTCCCCAGGACGAATCCCGCGGCCACCGGACCCAGCCGCAGGACGCCCTGACCCCACGTCGGCAGGAACGTCGACAGGCCGATAACCAGCAGTCCGGCCACCACCGTCGCGGCGTACGTCCCCGCTGTCAGTCGTTGCCGCCACAACCAGGGCGGCATCATCGGCTCGGCCGCGCGCTGCTCTACGACGACCAGGGCGACACCGGCCAGCACCGCGCCGCTGAACACCGCGACGCTCGGCACCGACATCCACGCCCACGCGGTCCCGCCCTGAAGCAGCCCGAGGATGAGCAGCCCGGCGCTGGCCAGGACGAGGAACGCCCCGGCGTAGTCGATCCGGTGGGTACGGCGCTCGACCCGCTCGTGAAGGTCGCGCACGATGAGGAAGAGGGCCAGGGCCCCTAGTGGCAGGTTGACCAGGAAGATCCAGCGCCACGTGGCGTACTGCGCGAACAGGCCGCCTAGCGCTGGGGCCACGACCGCCGAGACCCCCCACACGCTGGACAGCCAGCCCTGGATCCGACCGCGCTCCGCGACGTCGTAGAGGTCCCCGGCGACGGTGTTCACCGTGGCCCCGATGGACCCGGCGCCCAGTCCCTGAAGCGCCCGGAAGGCGATCAACGTGACCATGCTCCACGCCGAGGCGGACAACGCCGAACCGACGAGGAACACCACGACGCCGAACACGAGAACCGGCTTGCGGCCGTAAAGGTCCGCCAGCTTGCCGTACACCGGGATCGTGACCGTCTGGGCCAACAGGTAGATCGAGAAGACCCAGCCGATGAGGGAGAACCCGCCCAGATCGCCGACAACCTGCGGGATCGCGGTCGCGACGATGGTGGTGTCCATGGCGACCAGCGCCATCGTGAGCATCAGCGCGACGAGGACGCGGGTCCGGTGGTCGCGGGGGGTCGATCTCATCCGCGCTCCCTCCGAGCCAGGAACCGGCAATGGGAAACCGACGGGAGCGGCCCCATGGCTGCCAACGAAACTATCAGCGCGTCGCTAGGAGAAGACGACGAGGTGACGCAGCGCGCCGTCGCGCGGTGCGGAGAGCGAGAGCAAGGTGCCGTCCGGGCCGGTCACGCCGACCAGTCCCTCCCCCGGCATGTCGTCGCCGAGCCAGCTCAGCGGAACCGCGTTGCCGTGCAGCACCGCGGCAGCCTGTGCTGCGTCCACCGACACCGTGCCGAACGCCCCCCGGACGGCGTCGAGTGCCGACATCCCGACCAGGCCTTCGGCCGCGTCAGCGGTGAGCTCGTCGAGGGTACGGGCCTGGGCGAGGTCGAACGAGCCGACCCGGGTGCGCCGCAACGCTGTCAGGTGCCCGCCCACCCCGAGGTCGGCGCCGAGGTCCCGGGCCAGGGCTCTGACGTACGTGCCCGAGGTACACACGACACTGACGTCGAGATCGATCACGGCGAGCCCGTCGTCGTACGAGTGACGCACGTCGTGCACCTCGAACGTGGAGACCGTGACTGGTCGGGCCGCCAGCTCGACGTCTTCGCCGGCGCGCACCCGAGCGTGGGCACGAACCCCCGCGACCTTGATGGCGCTGACGGTGCTGGGCCGTTGCAGCAGTGGGCCGGTCAACGCCCGGACACCGTTACGCACGTCGTCGTCGGTCACGCCGGAAGCGTCGGTGCGTACCAATGTCTCCCCCTCGAAGTCGTCGGTCACGGTCGTGGCGCCGAGCCGGACCGTCGCGTCGTACGCCTTGTCAGTGACCAGGAAGTGGCCCAGCAGCCGGGTGGCACGCTCGACACCGAGAACGAGGACGCCGGTGGCCATCGGGTCCAACGTGCCCGCGTGCCCGACCTTTCGGCTGCCCACGATGCGCCGCACCCGTGACACGACGTCGTGGGAGGTCATGCCGGCCGGCTTGTCGACCACGACCATGGTGTCCGCAGCAGTCCGCTCCCGGTGCCGGTCCGCCACCGGCTCAGCCCGCGGCGGCGACGTCGGCGAGGACCGAGCGCAGCGCGGCCAGCACCTCGCCTCTATCGGTGCTGCCGGTGAAGCCGGCGGCGAAGCGGTGCCCGCCCCCGTCGAGCGCGGCCGCGACCCGGCTCACATCGATCGACCCCTTGCTGCGCATCGAGACCCGCCAGGCGTTCGTGTCGTCCTGCTTGAGGACCGCCGCGACCTCAGCCTCGCTGGAACACCGCAGGACGTCGATAACACGTTCGAGGCAGTCCAGGGGAAGCTCGTGCTCTGCGCGCTCGGGGCGCGTGACGTACGAGTGCACCAGACCTAGCCCACCGACCGCTGACGGTTCCAGCTCGGCGCGCGCGACGGTGACACCGAGCAGTCGCAGCGCGGGGAACGACTCGTCGTCGAAGAGGCGGCGCGCGATCAGGTCGTGCTTGATCCCCGTGCCGAGCAACCGGGCGGCCACCGCGTGTGTGTCAGCAGTAGTCGCGGCGTACGTGAACGACCCGGTGTCGGTGAGCAGCCCGGCGTAGAGCGGCGCGGCGATCTCCTCGGTCAGCTGCGCCCCGAGCCGGTCGATGAGCTCGAGCGCGAGCACGGCTGTCGCCGGCGCCGCCACGTCAACGACCGACAGCCCCCCGAAACCGGTGTAGGACGCGTGGTGGTCGACTGCCACCCGCACCGGCGCCGCCTGGTACACCTCCGTGAGGACACCGAGCCGGCCCGGAGAACTGACGTCGAAGGACACCGCGACCGACGCGACCCCCACCTGGTCCGGGGGGCGCAGCAGGTCCAGGCCCGGCAGTGCCCGCAACGTCCTCGGCACCACGAACGGGTCGTCACCGAAGCTCACCACAGCGGGCCGACCGAGCTGCCGCAGCGCGAGACCGACGGCCAGGGCCGAGCCCAGTGCGTCGGCGTCCGGGCTCACGTGCGCGAGCAGGAGCACCTGCGGGCCGGCCAGCAGGGCAGCTACGACCGGGTCCCAGTCATGCCGCCCGGGAGGCCGATTCACCGGGAGGCCGTTTCCCCGAGTTCGGTCCCCTCGACGTGACCTGCGCCGTCCTCATCGGCGCTGCCGGCGAGCGGGTCGTCGTTGTGCTCGGCCTCATCGTCGTGGTCATGGGCGGCTACGTCGTCTGCGGCGGTGTCTTCGTCTCGCGGCTTGCGATAGGGATCAGGCTCACCGGCGTACACCGCGGTCGCCGCCTGCTCGTGCACGCCGGCATCGGCCTTGGCTGCCACCGCGATCAGATCTTCGATGTGGGCGGCGGTCTGCGGGACGACGTCGGCCACGAACGTCAGGGTCGGGGTGAACCGCACGCCGGTCTGGCGGCCCACCTCGGTTCGCAGGATGCCCTTGGCGCTCTCCAGCGCCATCGCGGTGGCGGTGCGCTCCTGGTCGTCGCCGTAGACGGTGTAGTAGACCGTCGCGTCGTGCAGGTCGTTGGTGACACGCGCCTCGGTGATGGTGATGAAACCCAGGCGTGGGTCCTTTACCCGCATCTCCAACGTCTCGGCGACCACGACCCTGATCCGGTCTGCCAGCTTGCGGGCGCGTGCCCTGTCGACCATGACCCACTCCTCGTGCTCGTCGAACTAATCGTCCTGGTGGTGACGGTCCTGGTGGTGACGCCGTCCTGTCGATGTGCGCATCGGATGCCTCAGTCGTCAGACCCCCTCAGCACCCGCCGTGAAGAAAGCAGCTCGAGCTCAGGTCGTCCGGCCACGAGCTGCTCGGCGCTGTCGAGGACGTCGGCGACGTGAGCCGCGTCCGAGGCAACCACAGCCACACCGATCGTCGTCCGCCGGTGCAGATCCCGGTGGTCGACCTCGGCTGCGGAGACCTCGAACTGGCGCCGCAGCTCGGCTACGACCCGACGTACGAGGCTGCGCTTCTGCTTCAACGACCTGACATCACCCAGGAGGATGTCGAGCTCGAGGCTCCCCACGAACACCTCGTCCTCCTTCGAACACCTGCCGTGGCCGTGCCCGGGGGCACGATCACGGCAGGGCGTACCGGGCGCGTCAGGCGCGCGGCTTCTCGCTCATCTCGAACGTCTCGATCACATCGTCGACCTTGATGTCGTTGTACGACCCGAGGCCGATCCCACACTCGAAGCCATCGCGCACCTCGGTGGCGTCGTCCTTGAAACGCCGCAGGGTGTCGATCGAGAGGTTGTCGGCCACGACGGCACCGTCGCGGACCAGTCGTGCCTTGGCGTTGCGGCGGATCACGCCAGAACGCACGAGAGCACCCGCGATGTTGCCGAACTTGCTGGACCGGAAGACCTCGCGGACCTCGGCACTGCCCAGCGCGACCTCTTCGTAGACCGGCTTGAGCAGGCCCTTGAGGGCCGCCTCGACCTCATCGATGGCCTGGTAGATGATCGAGTAGAACCGCACGTCGACGCCTTCGCGGTCCGCCAGCTCGGCGACCCGCTCGGCGAACCGCACATTGAACCCGATGATGATCGCGTCGTCGACGGTGGCCAGGTTGACGTCGTTCTGGGTGATCGCACCGACACCGCGGTCCAGGATCCGCAGCGACACGTCGTCGCTGAGCTCGATCTTGAGCAGCGCGTCCTCGAGTGCCTCCACCGAACCGGCGACGTCACCCTTGAGGATGAGCTTGAGCTCCTGTGCCTCACCCTTCTCCAGCGCCTTGAGGAAGTCCTCGAGGGTGCGCCGGCCGCGAGCCTGCGCCAGCGCGGCGTTGCGCTCACGGTGACCGCGCGACTGCGCGATCTGCCGCGCGATGCGGTCCTCCTCGACGACGAGGACGTTGTCGCCGGCGCCGGGCACCGCCGTCAGACCTAGCACCTGCACAGGCCGGGCCGGGCCGGCCTCCGCCAGCGTGTTGCCATGCTCATCGAGCATGGCCCGGACTCGTCCGTACGCGTCGCCGGCGACGATCGAGTCACCGGGCCGCAGCGTCCCGCGCTGCACCAGGATCGTCGCGACCGGACCGCGACCGCGGTCCAGGTGGGCCTCGATCGAGACACCCTGGGCCGACTGGTTCGGGTTGGCCCGCAGGTCCAGAGCGGCGTCCGCGGTCAACAGCACGGCCTCGAGCAGCTCATCGATCCCGAGCCCGGCCTTGGCGGACACGTCGACGAACATCGTGTCGCCGCCGTACTCCTCCGGGACCAGGCCGTACTCGGTGAGCTGGCCGCGCACCTTCGTCGGGTCCGCCCCCTCCTTGTCGATCTTGTTGACGGCTACCACGATCGGTACGTCGGCCGCCCGGGCGTGGTTGAGCGCCTCGATCGTCTGCGGCTTCACACCGTCGTCCGCCGCGACCACGAGGATCGCGATGTCGGTCACCTGGGCACCTCGGGCCCGCATGGCGGTGAACGCTTCGTGGCCGGGGGTGTCGATGAAGGTGATGGCCCGGGGCTGGTCGGTGTCGGGGCGAGCGATGACCTGGTAGGCACCGATGTGCTGGGTTATGCCACCGGCCTCCTTGGCCATCACATCGGTCTGACGGATCGCGTCGAGCAGCCGGGTCTTGCCGTGGTCGACGTGGCCCATCACTGTCACGACCGGGGGCCGCGCAACCAGGTCGGACTCGTCGCCCTCGTCCTCGCCGAACTCGAGGTCGAAGCTGTCGAGCAGCTCGCGGTCCTCCTCCTCCGGGGAGATGATCTGCACGTCGAAGTTCAGCTCGGTGCCCAGCAGCAGCAGCGTCTCGTCGCTCACGGACTGGGTGGCCGTGACCATCTCGCCCAGCTTGAACAAGATCGCCACGAGGACACCCGAGCTCAGACCGACCTTGTCGCCGAAGTCGGTGAGGGTTGAGCCACGGGCCAGCCGTACGGTCTGGCCCTGGCCCATGGGCTGGACCTCACCGGCCATCGTCGGGGCCGACATGTTGTCGAACTCCTGCCGCTTCGCGCGCTTGCTCTTGCGACCACGTGCCGGCTTGCCACCGGGGCGGCCGAACGCACCAGCAGTCGTCCCGCGGCCACCACCTCCGGGCCGACCGGCGAAGCCACCACCAGGGCGCGGACCGCCGAAGCTCTGACCCGGCGCACCTCCGGAGCCCGGACGGCCGCCGAATCCGGCGCCGCCACCACTGCCCCCGCCACCACCACCGGGGCGACCGGCGAACCCGGACCCGGGACGGGCGCCGGGGCCACCGGGACGAGCACCAGGGCCACCAGGACGAGCACCGGGCCGGGCTCCCGGGCCGGACGGACGCTGACCGGGCATCATGCCCGGGTTCGGGCGCGGGGCGCCCATCGGGCGCGGGGCGCCGGGGACGCCGCCGCCGGGGCGGGGGGGCGCACTGCGGTCGGTGAACGGGTTGTTGCCCGGTCGCGGTCCTGCCGGGCGCGGCGGCGCTTCGGCGCTGCGGTCCATGAACGGGTTGTTGCCCGGTCGCGGTCCTGCCGGGCGCGGAGGCGCCGGCGTCGGGGCTGCCGGCGCCGCAGGGGTGGCTGTGGCGGCCGGAGCAGCCACGCTCACCGGGGCCGGCGCGGGCACGGCCGGCGTCGCTGGTGCTGTCGGCGCTGGCGCGCTCGCTGCGGCCGGACTGGCTGCGGCGGACTTCACGGCGGCCTTCTTGGCCGGCGGTGTGACAGCGGGGGTTTCGGGCGCTGGGTAGGCGTCACGCAGCTTGCGTACGACGGGGGCTTCGATCGTCGAGCTCGCCGAACGGACGAACTCCCCCATCTCCTGCAGCTTGGCGACGACCGCCTTGCTCTCGACCCCGAGCTCTTTGGCGAGCTCGTAGACCCTGACCTTGGACACAGTTCTCCTGATCTGTGACCCGAGGTCGGAGGTCGACCAGGGGCCTGCTAGCGGGGCACTTGCGCGATCACGAACGGCGTGCTCATGATCGAGTGCTCATGACGAGGTGTTCATCGGGTGCTCATGTCCGCTCACTCCCGAGCTTGCTGGACTGGGTGGGGCGGGGTCCGGTGTGACCCCTGGTGGATCGGCGTGCTGGTCGAGCATCGAGGCGAGCCAGTCCCGGACCGCGCTGACATCCAGCGGTGCCGGGACCCGAAGGGCCCGCGGCAGCGCTCGACGGCGTTCGGCGAGGTCGAGGCAATCCAGGCGTCGGTGCAGCCATGCACCTCGTCCTGGCAGCCGGGCCGCAACGTCCGGGACGCACGCGCCCTGGGCCATCACCACCCGTACCAGCTCAGGCCGGTCAGCCCGGGTGCGACACCCCACGCAGGTCCGCCAGGACGGGCGCGCTGAGGGCGCGGTCGAGCCACCGACCACAGCAGAGTCTACCCCCGCCAGCCCGGCGGGACCGACGCTCCCGTCCCGTGTCGATCCGGGCGTTCCGACCCGCTGCCGGACGGGGCCGCGCCGGCTCACCCGGGCGTGGGTCCGGTCGGCTGCTGCACAGCTCCGGGGGAGGGCACTGCGGCGGCCGCCGCCTCGGCGGTGTCGGACCGGATGTCGATGCGCCAGCCGGTGAGGCGAGCCGCGAGGCGGGCGTTCTGCCCCTCCCGACCGATGGCCAGGGACAGCTGGTAGTCCGGCACGATCACTCGGGCCGCCCGCAGTTCCTCGTCGACGATGCTCACCTGGCTGACCCGGGCCGGTGAGAGTGCGTGCGCGATCATCTCGGCCGGGTCCTCGGACCAGTCCACGATGTCGATCTTCTCGCCGTTGAGCTCGGCCATGATGGTGCGCACCCGCAGGCCCATCGGGCCGATGCACGAACCCTTTGCGTTGACGCCCTCCACGGTCGAGTAGACGGCCATCTTGCTGCGGTGCCCGGCCTCCCGGGCGATGGCAGCGATCTGCACCGAGCCGTCGGCGATCTCGGGCACCTCCAGCGCGAACAGAGAACGCAGCAGGTTCGGGTGGGTGCGCGAGAGGGTCACCTTCGTACCGCGCGTTCCCCTGGTCACCGAGACCACGTGGCACTTGATGCGAACCCCGTGCTCGTAGGTCTCCCCCGGCACCTGTTCCTGAGCCGGCAGCACCGCCTCGACCTTGCCCAGGTCGACCAACACGACCCGCGGGTCCGGGCCCTGAGCGATGACCCCCGAGACCAGGTCCCCCTCGGTGCCCGCGAACTCGTCGTAAGTGACCTCGTCCTCCGCCTCGCGCAGCCGTTGCAGGATCACCTGCCGTGCCGTGGTGGCGGCGACCCGCCCGAAGCCGTCGGGAGTGTCGTCGAACTCCCCGACCACGCGGCCGTCCTCATCGAGCTCCGAGGCCCACACCGTCACGTGACCACTGGCGCGGTCGACCTGGACACGCGCTCGACCACGGGCACCGTCGGTGTGCAGGTACGCCGACAGCAACGCCTGCTCGAGGGTGTCGACGATGAGCTCGTACGAGATCTCCTTGGCCTGCACCAGCGCCTTGAGCGCCGTCATGTCGATGTCCACTGTCACTCCCCCAGCACGGCGTCGTCGACCCCGGTGTCGCCGGTCTCGGCGGTCTCGGTGTCGCCGGTCTCGGTGTCGCCGTCGCTCTCGGGGCTGTCCTCGAGAGCTGCCGCGGACCGGAACTCCACCTGGACCACGGCCCGGGAGATCGTGCTGTACGGCAGCCGCCGAAGTCCTGGCTCCAGGTCGAGCTCGACACCTTCCTCGTCGGCACTGCTGATCCGCCCCGTCAGGTCGGTACCGCCGCTGTGGACGACGACAAGGCGACCGACGTTGCGGCGCCAGTGGCGCGCCAGCGTGAGCGGACGGTCGACCCCCGGAGAGGAAACCTCCAACGTGTACGGCGTGTCTCCCAGGACGTCGGAGCCGTCGAGCGCGTCGGAGACGGCCCGGGAGACCTCCGCCACCTGGTCGAGTCCGACGCCCCGCTCGCCGTCGACGAGCACGCGCACGATGCGGCGCCGCCCGGCAGACCGCACCTCAACGTCCTCGAGATCGAGGTGCGCGGCGGAGACGACCGGGCCCAGCAGAGAGAGCACTCGATCGTGATCGACGTGCGCCCCGGCGGGGGTCCGGTGAGAGCCAGGACGACCGGCTGCTGCGGTAGGGCGGCGCGCGGCACCGGATCTGCGATCGGCGACCATGGGGGGTCCCTTCCCTCGCACGCCGCGGGAGGCGCGCGGTGTCCGGTCGTGGGTGCAGTTGGGGCAAGCGGTTGTGCCGCCCAGCCTACCGGCGGCAGCCGCGGCATTGACCATGACCCGTGAGAGGCTGCCGCCGTGAGATCGCACCTGCCGGTACCGTTGGTGACCTCGCGCCGACAGCTGCTGGTGATCTCCGGCGCGATGACCCTCGGCGCGCTGGCCGGCTGCACCACCTCTCCCTCCCCGAGCCAGCAGTCCCCGAGCGGGACGGCCGACCCCGACGGGGCGGTCCGCGCGACCGTGGCCTCGAGCCAGACCGCGCTCGCGGCTGCGTTCGCCGCTACCGTCCGGGCGTTCCCGACCCTCGCGAAGTCACTTGCCGTCGGTGATCGTCACGTGTCGTACGCCGCAGCCGTGACCGCCACGGCCACCGCGACAGCAACCGCGCTGCCGACGGCGTCGGCAACCGATCTGCCGCTGCCGGTCGTCTCGCCCGCTGCGCCGGTGGTCCCTACCACCGCCGTGCGGGCGGTCGCCGCGCTGGCCAAAGCCGAACAGCTGGCCGCCGGGCAGTGCTTGACCCAGATCATGGTCACGGTCGACCCCGAGCTGACCCGGATCATCACACTGATCGGTGCCGGCTGCGCGAGCGCCGGGTCGGTTCTTGCCGGGCCCAACCGTGCCTGACGTGGATGCGGCGCTGCAGGACGCCGTGAAGGGCCAGGACGCGGCGGTGTACGCGTACGGCCTTGTCACAGCTGCGCTGACCGGCGCGCCCGCCTCCGCCGCACTGACCGCGATGGCCGACCACCGCGTGCTGCGCGATCAACTGCGCGCCCTGCTCGTCGCG
Source organism: Candidatus Nanopelagicales bacterium (assembly GCA_039922855.1). Classification (GTDB taxonomy): domain Bacteria; phylum Actinomycetota; class Actinomycetes; order S36-B12; family CAIYMF01; genus JAFIHG01. The sequence continues at coordinate 13,789 of JBDTDW010000320.1, forward strand.
GCGTCCGCGTCTGCGCCGGCCGCCGCCGCCGCGTACGACCCGCCGTTCCCCGTCGTCGACGCGGCGTCCGCGCGCCGACTGGCCGCGCTGGTCGAGGACCGCTGCGTCGGTCAGCTCGCAGCGTTGGTGGGGTTGCTGCCCGCGGCCCAGCGTCGCGCGGTGGCGTCGGCGGCCCAGCAGGGAGCGCTTCGTACGGTGTCGTGGTCCGGCGTCGCGGCGACCTGGCCGGGCGCCTCGTGACCTTGGTGTCCTCAGCGCCCACCATCGCACGCACCCAACGACGCACACTTGTTGTTCTCAGCGGTGCCCAGGTGCTCGGTGGCCTCGGCGTTGGTGCCGTCGCTGCCGTCGGCGGACTGCTCGCCGCCGGTGTTGCGGGCTCCGAGGGTGCCGCCGGGCTGGCGTCGACCGCCAACGTGGTCGGTGCCGCCGTCGCGGCGCTGCCGTTGGTGAGGGTCACCGACCGCCACGGACGACGGGCCGGGCTGGCGTGCGGACTGCTGGTCGCGGCGGCCGGCGCTGCAGCGGTCATCGTCGGCGCCACTGAGCGCTCTTTGCCCCTTCTGTTCTTCGGCTTCCTGCTCACCGGGGCCGCGACGGCCGCCGGCCTGCAGGCTCGGTACGCCGCGACCGACCTGGCCGCGCAGCAGCACCGGGCACGCGACCTGTCAACCGTCGTGTGGGCTACGACAGTGGGGGCCGTCGCCGGGCCGAACCTTGCCGACCCGACGGGGGTGTTCGCGCTGCGGCTGGGGCTGCCCGAGCTCTCCGGTAGCTATCTGTTGGCGCTGCTGACGTTCGCAGTCGCGGCCCTCGGCGTGACTGTCCTGCTGCGGCCCGATCCGTTGTTGACCGCCCGGGCCCGGGCCGTCGAAGCCGGACAGGCCCACGCACCACGGCCGGCGCTACGTCATTCGTTGTCGGTGGTGAATCGTTCCTCCGATGCCCGCCTCGCGATGGCCGCGATCGTCGTGTCGCACACCGCGATGGTGTCGGTGATGGTCATGACACCGATCCATATGCAGCACGTGGACGTGTCGCTGGTCATCATCGGCGTGGTGATCAGCGTGCACATCCTCGGGATGTACGCCTTCTCCCCGCTGGTCGGGCTGGTATCGGACCGAGTCGGGCGTCGCCCGGTCCTCGCCGCCGGGGCTGTGCTGCTGCTGGTGGCCTGCCTGATCAGCGGCACCGCCGCGGCCGATAACTCGGTACGACTGGGCCTCGGGTTGTTCTTGCTCGGGCTCGGCTGGTCGTGCGGGCTGGTGGCGGGTTCGACTCTGCTCACCGAGTCGGTCCCGGAGGGCGAGCGGCCCGGGGTGCAGGGCGCGTCGGACCTGCTCATGAACACTGCTGGGGCGGTCGGGGGTGCCGTCGCCGGAGTGATCTTCGCCGTCGCGACCTACGGCTGGCTCGCGCTGATCGCCGCCGTCCCGGCGGCGTTGCTGCTCATGTGGCTGGCGCAGGCCCGGGTCCGCCCGAGTACGTCGACCTGAGGACGCCGACCTGTCAACATCACGCCTGCGTCGTGCCGGCTCAGTCCCAGGTGGCCAGGACGCCCAGCACATCGCCGAGGCGGCCAACCACGGCATCCGGGGTCACCTCGACCCAGACCTGTTGCTCCGGCGGAAGCTGGGAGTGCGGGACCAGCATGGCGCGCATCCCCGCGCTCTGAGCGCCGTGGATGTCGTCCCAGATCCGATCACCCACGAACACCGCGCTGCGGGGGTCCGCGACGCCGACCGAGTCCAGAGCCGCCCGGAACGCGCTCTCGTGCGGCTTGCCGGAGATGGTCTCGGAGGTGTAGACGGCGCCGTCGATCAGGTCGAGCAGCCCGTCCCGGGCGAAGACCTGTTCATGGTGGGCGCGCGGCCACAGCGTGTTGGACAGCACCCCGATCTTGAGCCCACCGGCGCGCAGTCCTTCGAGCAGCGCCCGTGCGTCGGGGTCGGCGTAGGTGTGCGGGTCCCACGACGCGAGGTACGCCGAAAGCGCCTCCCCGTGCCGCCGTGAGCTCACGTCCACGCCGGCCGAGGCGAACACGTGGTCGAGATTGCCGGTGCCCTCGGCTCCGGCACTGGCGCGCTGCCGGTTCCACAGCGCGGTCTCCGCCGCGAGTAGCGACTGCGCAAGGTCCAGGGCCGCAGCGGGGTCGTACGCCTGCGCGTAGGTGAGCCACTGGGCGTGCAGATCGACCGCGTGCCAGGGCGTCAGCGTGCCGCCCCAGTCGAAGATGACCGCCTCGATGCTCACCCGACCAGGCCGATCAGGTGGGCGGCAACGTCGTCGGCCGCCACGCCGATGCGCACACCGGTGCGGCGGTCCTTGACCTCGATGACGCCTTCGGCCAGGGACTTGCCCACGACCACGATGGTCGGCACGCCGATCAGCTCTGAGTCCTTGAACTTCACGCCCGGTGAGACGCCCCAGCGGTCGTCGTACAGGACCCGGACCCCTGCCTCCTCGAGCTCAGTGGCGAGCCGGTCGGCGGCCGCGAAGACGGCCGCGTCCTTGCCGGTGGCGACGATGTGCACGTCGGCGGGCGCGACCTCCCGCGGCCAGCACAGTCCCAGCTCGTCGTACGTCGTCTCCGCGATCGCAGCGACTGCGCGCGACACCCCGATGCCGTAGGAACCCATGGTGACGGTGACGCGTTTGCCGTTCTCGTCCAACACCTTCAGGTCCAGAGCCTCCGCGTACTTGCGACCGAGCTGGAAGATGTGTCCGATCTCGATCCCCCGCGCGAGCTGCAGCGGTCCGGAGCCGTCAGGAGCCTGGTCACCGGCGCGCACCTCGGCCGCCTCGATCGTCCCGTCGGCGTCGAAGTCGCGACCCTTGACCAGGTCGAACACGTGCCGGCCCCGCTCGTCGGCGCCCGTCACCCAGGCGGTCCCGTCCACGACCCGTGGGTCCA
>JBDTDW010000321.1:0-18244 GCA_039922855.1 Candidatus Nanopelagicales bacterium
CACCGTCACCACCATCGCCAGCCCGACGGCGCGGCGCCTGCGGCGACGCCGCGCTACGCGTATCGCCGCCATCGCAGCGTCCGGTGCATCTGGAAGCGGCGCAACGGCTGCGGTTGCCACGTCCGCCATCAACGCTCGCAACGAGCTCACCACAACGCCTCCTCGTCGGCGCCTCTGTCAGGGGCGCCATCGTCAGCTCCGTCGAGGATTCCGCGCAGCTCAGGTGCGAGCACCCGCAGTCGTCCCAACGCATGTCGGGTCTGGGACTTGACGGTGCCCAGGCCGACCCCGAGCACATCTGCGGTCTGGGACTCCGACAGGTCCTCGTAGAAACGCAGCACCAGCACGGCCCGCTGCTTGGCGGTCAGCCGACGCAGGGCCAGGTCCAGCACGATCCGCAGGTCGGCCGCACCGGCCTCGTCGGCAACTGTGGCCTCCGGCACCTGCTCGACCGTCAGCAGCCGGCCGCGGTGCCGGCGCCAGCTCGAGACATGCTGGTGGTAGAGGACCCGACGTACGTAAGGCTCCGGTGCTCCGCCGGCCGCAATCCGCTGCCACCGCAGCGAGACCCGCTCCAGGGCCGACTGCACCAGGTCCTCGGCGTCGTGGGTGTCGGCGGTGAGCAGGTACGCGGTGCGCAGCAAGGCACCGCGCCGGGTCGCCACCCACTCACCGAACTCGACCGGTGCCAACGTCACCACCTCTCCCCCTACAACACGTCTGTGGAGGCCTTCGCGGAGGGACCCTCGAGTAGCTGCTCGAAATGTCGGGTTCTGGCCGAGTTTGCTGGAGCAGGTACTCGAGTCCCTGGTAACCGATCAGAGGTCTCGGAGGTGGGCCGCCTCGCCGTAGCCGCGCAACGAGGCGTTGCCGTCCGCGTACCACGTCGTAGTCGTGAGCGAGGCCGGTTGCAGCTCCATCCGGTTCATCGACAGCACCGGTGTCGCCAGCACCCGCGCGACAAGGGCGCGGATCGTCCCGACGTGGGCGACCGCGATGACCCTGCGACCTTCGTACTGCTCCAGCAGCCCCTGCAAAGTGGCGCCGACACGTTCGTAGAGCTGGCGGGCGGACTCTCCGCCAGGGGGTGCGACGTCCGGATCGGTCAGCCAGGCGGACATCAGCTCGGGCCAGCGGTCCTGCACCTCGGCAAAGGTATGACCGTCCCACTCCCCGAACCGGCACTCGGCCAGCCCGTCGACCACCACAGGGCTCAGGCCGGTGATCGAGGCGAGCGCATCGGCGCTCTGACGGGTGCGCAGCAGCGGTGAGCACACCAGCACGTCACCCCCGCCACGGGCGAGGACCTCGGCGGCGCTGGCGGCGACTTGGGCCAGACCGCGTTCGCTGAGCGGGTGGTCCTGGCCTCCGGCGCCGGAGAAGGTACGGGCCAGCGTCGCCGTCGTCACGCCGTGGCGTACGGCGGTGAGGACCATCGGGTCGCCGAGGTCCGGTCCCCATCCCACGACGGCCGGCGTCGGGCGAGTTCCGGCACGCGTCGGCTCACTCGCGGTGACCGGGACCGGTGTCGTCGGGTCCGCCGTCGGGACGTCGCTCGAGGTGGCCAGGCCCGGGCGTCGCTCGACGCGCCCGGAGCGCCCACCCTCGACGGCGTCCAGCGACTCGTTGGCCAGCGCATCCGCGGCTTTGTTGAGCGCACGCGGCACCCAGGTGAACGTGATTGCCCCGGTGGGCAACAGGTCCCGGGCCTGCAGCGCCAGCCGGCGCATGTCCTCGTGCTTGATCTTCCAGCGTCCGGACATCTGCTCCACGACGAGCTTGGAGTCCATCCGGACCTCGACGTCAGCGCGCGGGTCGATCTCGCGGCAGGCGGTGAGCCCGGCGATCAGCCCGGAGTACTCGGCGACGTTGTTCGTCGTGACACCGAGGTGGTCGGCCAGCTCGACCAGGACCTGCCCGGTCCGCAGGTCCCGTACGAGGGCTCCGTAGGCCGCCGGACCGGGGTTGCCGCGCGAGCCGCCGTCAGCCTCGACGAGCAGGGTCACAGCCCGGACTCGGGGGTACGGACCAGCAGGCGCCGACACTCCTCGCAGCGCAGGACCTCGTCGGGTGCAGCCTCCCGGATGCGCGCGATATCGACCGGGGTGAGCTCGATGCGACAGCCCTCGCACCGGCGCTGGCGCAGTGCCGCTGCCCCGACGCCGTTGTGGTCGACCCGCAGCTTCTCGTACAACCCCAACAGATCTGCCGGCAAGCCGACGCGCAGCCGTTCGCGTTCCCCGGACGCCAGGGCCCCGTCACCGTCGAGGTCGGCGAGCTGGTCGTCGCGGGTGGCGGTGACTGTGGCGAGCTCGCTGTCCAGCCCGGCAAGTTCGCGCGTCAAGGAGCCCAGGGACGCCGTGGCCGCCTCGAGCTTCTCCATGATCTCCAGCTCGATGTCCTCGAGCTCGCCCTGGCGGCGAGCCAGTGACGCCAGCTCGTGCTGCAGGCTCTCCAGCTCCTTGGACGCGGTGATCCGGCCCGAGTCCAGCAGGCCCTGGTCGCGAGATGCCCGGGCTCGTACCTGCTCGACGTCGAGGTCGGCCTTGGTCTGAGCCCGGCGCAGGTCCGAGGTCTCGGCCTGCCCAGCGACGATGCGGTCCCGCAGCCCGCCGGCGCGGCGCTCGAGCTCGGCGACCTGCTGGTGCTGGGGCAGGGTGCGGCGCTGGTACGCGATCTTGTCAAGTCTGGCGTCGACGGCCTGCAGGTCGAGCAGGCGCAGCTGGACGTCGGGCTCGGCTCTCACCGGTCTCCTCTGTAGTTGTGGGTCGCAGCGGTTGTCTTGCGAGCAGGTCGGACGTGGACGCCCACCGTATCCCTGCTGCCGACTCCTGCCGCGCCGCGCTCGTTCTCGTGAGCCGTGCCTCTAGGGAGCGGGCATTCCCAGTTCCAGCGCGACGTGGTCGTCGGCGCCGCTCGCGACCGGTGTCAGGGCACACCGGGTCACCACCCCTTCCCCGCCGACCGCCAACGAGAGCTGCCAGGTCGCGCGGTCGGAGGTCAGCGCCCACGCCGCCGTGGTGGTCCCGTCCGAGCGCGTCGGGGTGGCCGAAACCGTGAGCGGACCGCACAGCGCCGTGGCGGCGACTGCCGCGCGCACGACCGCAGCCACATCCACGTCCGGTCCGGCCCGAAGCCCCTGCGGCCACGACGCCGGCGTGGCGGTCAGGGCGCCGGACAGCTCGCGGTACGCCTGCGCCAGCGTCGGCGACGGGTCGGGTACGGCGCTCACGGTGAACATCTGGACAGCCGGCCAGCGCTGCGGGGTGAGTCGTACCTCGACCTCGAGCCGGCCGGCCGCGCCTGGCACCGTCCACGCCAGGTGCGCGGCAGAGTCGGCGCGGACCGGGCCGGCGTTTCCCTCCCCGCCGACATCGGTCGCCGACACCCCTCCGACTGCCACCATCGCCGCTGCGACCGCTGCCCGACGGTCGTCCCGCGACTGGTCGAGGTCCACGTTGGAGGCGAACAGCTCGTCGGCCCGGGCGTCGTCCCACGCAACGAGCAGCTCCCGGACCGTGTTTCGGGCGGCGGTGGTCGCAGGAAGTGGCCGGACTCGGCGGGACGGGGCGTGCACGGCGGTGAGCACGGCCGCGAGTGCGGCGGCAGCGGGCTGATAGATGCGGGCGTACCGGCCGTTGGCCAGGGCCACGACACCGAGCCCGGTCCCCGGGTGCCAGCGCATGTGCGACCCGAACCCCGGGTAGCCGCCGGAGTGGCTGACGATGACACCCCAGCGCGGATGGTGCTCGACCACGAGGCCGTAGCCGTACCCGCCGTTCTCGAGCTGCACCAGATCACCGGTCAGCGAGAGCGCGACCCTGGGGTCGACTGCCCGGTGCTGCTGCTGCATGGCCCGACGCGACGCTCGCGACAAAGGGTGGCCGTCCTCGGGGTCGTCGCGAGCGGGGAACGCCGCCGCGAACCCGGTCATCCACGTCGCGATGTCCTCGACGCTGCTGAACAGCCCGCCGAGCGCGGCGAACTCCCCCGGCCCACTGAACGGCTCGGCCACCCAGGTGTCGCCGTGGCGGTGGTGCCCGGTGACGAGCGCGGCAGCCGGTACGTCGGCCGCGGCGAAGCACGTACTAGTCATGCCCAGGGGTTCCAGCAGCCGGGACCGTACGACCTCACGTAGGGACGAACCCGTCACGTTCGCCACGACACGACCGAGGATCACGAAGCCGAGGTTGGAGTACTCGAAGCCGGTGTCCGGGGCGGCGACGAAGGTGAGTCCGCCCTCGAGCAGACGGTCGAAGTCCGGCACGGACATCGACTCCTGCCGGTCCGCCCACGGGTCGTCGGTCGGCAGCCCGCCGCTCATGGTGAGCAGAGAGCGGATCGTCAGCGGCGGCGAGTCCGCCGTGGGCAGCACGAGTCCGGCGAGCTGCGGTATGTGCCGTCCCACCGGATCGTCGAGGGCGAGGACTCCCTCGTCGCGCAGCAGGACCACGCAGGCGGCGGTGAAGCTCTTGGTCATGGACGCGATGCGGAACACACTGTCCTGGCGAGGGACCGGACCACCAGCCGAGGACTCCCCGACGCCCCCGGTGTGCAGGATCGATTCCCCGCCGACCACGCCGTAGGCGATCCCCGGTGCAGCCAGCTCCCGGTGTGCGGTCGCGAAGATCTCGTCGACCTTCGCATCGGCGGTAGCCGCAGCGGCCCGGTCCACCGCAATCGTCACGGCGCCATTGTGGTCAGCGACCGGTTCGCCGCAACATCGTGGGTCGGTGACCGTGGGCGCAGACGGGCTCGAACCGCCGACCCCCGGTGTGTAAAACCGGTGCTCTGACCAACTGAGCTATGCGCCCGTACGCCGCTGGCCGGCGTCCGTGAGTGACCCGGACGAGGGTACCCCGCGCCACGGCACCGGCGACCGGGCCTCACAGCGCGGCGAGCGCTGCCCGGTAGTCGGCCGTGCTGCGGGCCTCCCGCGGGCTGTTCACGACCGACCAGCGCACGATGCCGGCCTTGTCGATGACGTACGTGGCTCGCGTCGCGAAGCCCCTCTCGGGCAGGAACGCGTCGTACTGGATAGCCACGGCACCGTGCGGCCAGTGGTCGGACAGCAGCGCGAACTCGATGCCCTCGGCCGCCGCGAACGCCTTCAGCGTCGCGTCGGTGTCGGTGGAGACCCCGAGCACGACGGTGTCGTCGCTGTCGAGGTTCTCCTGCGTGAGGGCGTTCAGCTCGCCGGTGCAGGTGCCGGTGAATGCCTTGGGGTAGAACATCAGGACGACGTTCTTGTGGCCGCGGTAGTCCGCAAGGGACACCGGCGCGCCGAACTGGTTGTTGAGCGTGAACTCCGGGGCCGGCTGGCCGATCGTTACGGGCATGGTGCTCCTTCGTCGGTGTTACGTACGGCAGGAGAAGCGGTCCGGCGCTGCAGGGCTGTTGAGATCGTGCAGCAAAGACACGTCGACAGCGGGCCCCGAATCGCCGCATGATCTCCAATGACGAATCATGCAACACCGCCACCGACCCTCAGCGGCGGGCCCTCGGGGCCACCAGGCGGGTGCCGAGCCAGTCGGGGGACGCGGACACAGTGCTCGTCGCGGACAGGCCCGCGGTCGGGGCGGCGTCGGAGATATCGGCGGACTCCACGTGACCCTCGCGACCCATCTTGGGGGTGAGCAGCCACACCACTCCCAGATCGGCCAACGGTCCGATCGCGTCGACGAGCGTGTCCACCAGGTCCTCGTCGTCGTCGCGGTACCACAGCAGCACCACGTCCACGACATCCTGGTATTCCGCATCCACCAGCGGGGTACCCGCGACCGCCGTCACCGCCTCGGTCAGGGCGCGATCGCAGTCCTCGTCCCAGCCGAGCTGCTGCACGGTCTGACCTGGCCGGACCCCCAGCTTCCCGGCAAGGATGCGCTGCGCGTCGTCCGCGTGGGTCTCGCTGCCCGCGTCGTCCGCGGTGGCCGTCACGCCGTCTCCGTTCGTCCGCGACTGCAGCCGGGGGTTCCGGCGGCACCCCTCGTCGAAGAAGGACGTCGCGGGCGTAGTCCAGCCCACCGGCCGCTCGTGCGCAAGTACCCGCGTGGTCGCGCCCGCCAGATCACGCCCGAGCCACGCACCAGAGGCGGTGAAGAGCAGAATGGCAGTGGGGTCGCGACCCGGCCCGCACCCGATGAAGGAGAGCTCCCGTGGCAACCGGCCGTGATCGCGATCCGCTGCTCGCAGGTGGGTTGCCCACCCAGTACGTCGACGTCGATCCGGACGAGACCGGGGAGTGGCTCGAGTCCTTCGACGCGCTCGTCGAGCACTCCGGGTCGTACCGAGCCCGCTACATCATGCTGTCGCTGCTGCGCCGGGCCGCCGAGCAGAACGTCGGGGTGCCCAGCCTTCGCAGCACCGACTACATCAACACGATCCCGCCCGAGCGCGAGCCCTGGTTCCCCGGGGACGAGACGGTCGAGCGTCGGATCCGCGCGTACTGCCGCTGGAACGCGGCGATCATGGTGCACCGGGCGCAGCGACCGGGTATCGGCGTCGGAGGTCACATCTCGACGTACGCCTCCACCGCGTCGATCTACGAGGTGGGCTTCAACCACTTCTTCCGCGGCCACGACCACCCCGGCGGCGGGGACCAGGTCTTCTTCCAGGGTCACGGATCCCCCGGCATCTATGCCCGCTCGTTCCTGGAGGGCCGGTTCACCGAGCACCAGATGGACGGCTTCCGCCAGGAGCTCTCCCACCCCGGCGGTGGGCTCTCCAGCTACCCGCACCCCCGCCTGATGCAGGGCTACTGGGAGTTCCCGACCGTCTCCATGGGACTCGGTCCACTCAACGCGATCTACCAGGCCCGCTTCAACAGGTACCTGCAGCACCGCGGCATCAAGGACACCAGCCAGCAGCGCGTGTGGTCCTTCCTCGGGGACGGCGAGATGGACGAGGTCGAGAGCCTGGGAGCGCTCGGCGTCGCAGCGCGCGAGGAGCTGGACAACCTCACGTTCGTCATCAACTGCAACCTGCAACGACTCGACGGCCCCGTACGCGGCAACGGCAAGATCATCCAAGAGCTGGAGTCGCACTTCCGCGGCGCCGGGTGGAACGTCATCAAGGTCATCTGGGGCCGTGCCTGGGACGAGCTGCTGGCCCAGGACAACGACGGGGCCCTGGTCAACCTGATGAACAACACCGTCGACGGTGACTACCAGACCTACAAGGCCGAGGACGGCGCGTTCGTCCGGGAGAACTTCTTCGGGCGCGACCCGCGGACCCGCAAGATGGTCGAGAACATGACCGACGACGAGGTCTGGAAGCTGGGGCGCGGGGGGCACGACTACCGCAAGATGTACGCGGCCTACCGCGCCGCGACCGAGCACACGGGCCAACCCACCGTGATCCTGGCCAAGACGATCAAGGGCTGGACGCTGGGCAGCCACTTCGAGGCGCGCAACGCCACCCACCAGATGAAGAAGCTCACGCTGGAGGACCTGCGGGGTTTCCGCGACCGGCTGCAGATCCCGATCCCGGACTCCCAGCTCGACGCCAAGCTCCCGCCGTACTACCACCCCGGCATGGACCACGAGCACATCCGATACATGCTCGAACGTCGACGGGCTCTGGGCGGCTCGGTCCCCCTGCGCAGGGTCGCGAACCGTCCGCTCAAGCTGCCTGGGGACGAGGCGTACGAGACCACCCGACGCGGCTCCGGCAAGCAGCCGATCGCGACCACGATGGCCCTGGTCCGGCTCTTCAAGGACCTCATTCGTGATCCGGAGATCGGCCACCGGATCGTCCCGATCATCCCGGACGAGGCTCGTACCTTCGGGCTCGACTCCCTGTTCCCGACGGCGAAGATCTACTCCCCGCACGGGCAGACGTACCTGTCGGTGGACCGCGAGCTGATGCTGGCCTACAAGGAAGCCGTGGACGGTCAGATCCTGCACGAGGGCATCAGCGAGGCGGGATCGGTGGCCTCGTTCACGGCCGTGGGCACCTCGTACGCAACCCACGGGGAACCGATGATCCCGTTCTACATCTTCTACTCGATGTTCGGGTTCCAGCGCACCGGAGACGGCCTGTGGGCCGCGATGGACCAGATGGCGCGCGGGTTCGTCCTGGGCGCGACGGCCGGACGCACGACGCTCAACGGCGAAGGTCTGCAGCACGAGGACGGCCAGTCTCCGTTGCTGGCAGCCGCGAATCCCGGGGTGGTGCACTACGACGCTGCCTTCGGGTTCGAGCTCGGGCACATCGTCAAGGACGGCCTGCGGCGAATGTTCGGCCCCGACCCTGAGAATGTGTACTACTACCTGACGATCTACAACGAGCCGTACCCGCAGCCGGCTCAGCCGGAGGGCACCGACGTCGAGGGGATCCTGCGCGGGATGCACCTGTACTCCCCCGCCCCGGCGGGTGCGCCCGGGCCGCGAGCGCAGCTGCTGGCCTCGGGGGTGGCCGTGAACTGGGCGCTGTCGGCCCAGCAGCTGCGGGCCGACGAGTGGGGCATCGCGGCCGACGTCTGGTCGGTCACGAGCTGGACCGAGCTGCGCCGCGAAGCGCTGGCCATCGACCGGTACAACTTGCTGCATCCCTCCGAGCCCGCCCGGACGCCGTACGTCGGCCAGCGCCTCGCCGACGCACCCGGCCCGGTCGTGGCGGTGTCCGACTACATGCGCCAGGTCCAGGACCAGATCCGGCCGTGGGTGCCGGGGCAGTTCACCTCCCTCGGCACCGATGGCTGGGGCATGTCCGACACACGGGCGGCACTGCGCAGGCACTTCCTCGTCGACGCACAGAGCATCGTGGTGCAGACCTTGGAGGTGCTGGAACGACGAGGCGAGGTGAGCGCCGGTTCGGCGGCGAAGGCCATCGACGGTTATCAGCTCCACGACCCGGCCGCTGCCCCCGCCGGATCCACGGAGGGCGGCGGAGCGTGACCCGGCGCAGCGCGCTGGTGACCGGGGGGACCCGCGGGCTGGGTCGCCGCACCGCGCTGCGTCTGGTCCAGCTCGGCTACGACGTGATCCTCACGGGTCGGTCCGCGGATGAGGCGGAGGCCGCCGCCGAGGGCGTCGGTGCCAGCTATAGGCGGCTCGATGTGGCCGACCCGGCCGACATCGAGCGCACCGTCCACGCCCTGGAGGCTGAGGGGCTGGGCCTCGACGTGCTCGTCAACAACGCCGCGGTGATGGCGGAGGACCCGCCGCTGGAGATCGACGAGGTGGCCTTCGGGACCCAGATGGCCACCAACGTCTACGGCCCGTGGTTGCTGATGAGGGCGTTCGTCCCATGGATGATCGACCGCGGCTACGGCCGGGTCGTCAACGTCAGCAGCGAGTGCGGCTCTTTCGGTTCCGGCGGTCCGAGCGAGGGCTCGTACGGGGTCAGCAAAGCGGCACTGAACGCGCTCACCGTCACGGTCGCCGCGCAGATCCCCGATGACGTCGACGTGCTCGTCAACGCCGTCGACCCGGGCTGGGCCCGGACCGACATGGGGGGTTCGCAGGCGCCGCGCAGCATCGAGAACGGCGCGGAGGGCATCGTGTGGGCGGCGACGCTGCCTACCGGCGGCCCCCGTGGTGGGTTCTTTCGCGACGGTGAGCCGTTCCCCTGGTGAGGGAACCAGGTGCGTTCCCCTGGTGACTGAGCCCCCGGTGGGCTGGCGGCGCCGACTCAGGTAGCTGTCGCCCTCATCTGCCACACCAGGACCTCGGCCGGCCCGTCCACCGCGTCGAGCCGCTGGCCCTGAGATCCGGTGACCCGGACGGCATCGCCCTCCTCCAGCCGACCGGCGCCCTCCATCTGGACGGCACCACGAGCCACGAAGACATGGGCGTACGGCGCATCCGGCAGTGCGACGGTCGCACCGGGTCGGAGCCGGACGGCCTGCAGCGCGGCGTACCGATTGGCGATCTTGATCGCGGCCTCGTCGCGGTGCTCGGCCATCCCGGACGCGACGGTCACCAGAGCACCACGTTCGAGCTCGGCGGTGATGTCGAGCTGCTGGTAGCCCGGGGTGATCCCGGGGGTGTCGGGCGTGACCCACATCTGCACGAAATGCACCGGGTCGCTGCGCACCGGGTCACCGGTCTGTCGCCACGAGTCGTTCATCTCCGAGTGCAGGATCCCGGTGCCCGCACTCATCCGCTGCGCCAGCCCAGGGTGGATCAGCCCGTTGTGACCCTGCGAGTCCTGGTGGACCAGCGACCCGTCCAGAACCCAGGTGACGATCTCCATGTCCTGATGCGGGTGCGTCGAGAATCCGGTCCCCGCTGCGACGCGGTCGTCGTTGTTGACCAGAAGCAGTCCGAAGTGCGTGTTCACCGGGTCGTAGTGCGGCCCGAACGAGAACGAGTGCGAGGAGTCCAACCAGTCCAGGCGGGTCGCGAACCTGTCGCCCGCTCGTCGCACGTCCCGATGCGCAGCCATCGAACCTCCCGCCTGCCGACGGCCCTAGGGTGACCGCCGTGACCGACCGCCATCGCGCTGCCACGGTACGCCGCTTGGAACGGGCGACCGGAGGGCTGGCAACGACCGCGGCCCAGCGCATGGACGAGCAGCTGTCCTGGTACGCGGCGATGCCGGCGGCGGACCGGTCCTGGGTCAACCTGGTGGCTCAGGCGGGCATCGCAGGCTTCGTCGAGTGGTATCGCGACCCGGACGCCCCGCACGCGATCACCGCTGACGTCTTCGGGACCGCCCCGCGCGAGCTGGTGCGGGTGGTCAGCCTGCCCCAGACCGTCGACCTGGTTCGGACCGCAATCGCGGTCGTTGAGGAGTCGGTCGACAAGCTGGCGGCCGCGGGGGACGCCGCTCGGCTGCGCGAGGGCATCCTGCGGTACTCCCGGGAGGTCGCGTTCGCCGCCGCGCAGGTGTACGCGAAGGCGGCCGAGGCCCGGGGTGCCTGGGACGCCCGCCTGGAGTCGCTGGTCCTGGACGCCGTGCTGCGCGGGGACCGGGGCGAGGGCGTGGCCGGCGGCACCGGTGCGGACACCGTCAGCACGCAGGGCGCGGCGCTGGGGTGGGGTCAGGTGCGCGAGGTCTGCGTCGTCGTGGGCGATGCCCCCGCAGGAGACCCCGAAGCCGCGGTCGAGTCCGTGAAGCGGGCCGCCCGCCGCGAGCAGCTGGAGGTGCTGACCGGTGTCGAGGGGGTACGGCTGGTGGCCGTGCTCGGCAACGTGACCGACCCCCTCTCCGCAGCCCGCGTCGTGGCCCCCCACTTCGGCCGGGGCCCGGTCGTGGTCGGCTCGCTGGTCGCGGACCTGCGCCAGGCCGTCCGGTCGGCACGCGAGGCGTACTCCGGACAGCGGGCCGTGGTCGCCTGGCCCGACGCGCCCCGTCCGGTGTCCGCCGACGACCTGCTGCCCGAGCGCGCGCTGACCGGCGACAGCGAGGCCCGGGACCTGCTGGTACGCAACACGTTCGAGGCACTCGCCCAGCAGGACCCGGTCCTGCTGACCACGCTCGCGGTGTACCTCGAACGCGCCGGGTCCCTCGAAGGGGCAGCACGTGAGCTGTTCGTACACCCCAACACGGTGCGCTACCGGCTGCGACGGGTCACCGACGTGACCGGCCTGGTCCCGGCCGGGACCCGTGATGCCTGGTCGCTGCGGCTGGCGCTGTCCTTCGGGCGGCTCGGCGCTGCGGCACACGGACATGACCCGTACTCGGATCTCCCGTTGTAGGAAACGTACAAGATTCGTGGGTTCATCTTGGTCCGGCCACGAACGCCACGGACCCGTGCCGGCCGGGATCCTCGAAGGGTGCTTGCAGTTCTCGCGCCCGGTCAGGGTGCCCAGACACCCGGCTTCCTCACCCCGTGGCTGGAGGTGCCCGGAGTCGAGGACCGGTTGTCGTGGCTGTCCGCCGTCAGCGGCGTCGACCTGATAACCCACGGGACGACGAGCGACGCGGACGTCATCCGCGACACCGCGGTTGCCCAGCCGCTGCTCGTGGCTGCCGGCCTCGTCGCGGCGCTGGCCGTGTTCCCGCACCCCGGCGAGGCATTCGAGCAGGTCGCGGTGGTGGCCGGGCACAGCGTCGGGGAGATCACAGCCGCGGCGGGGGTCGGCGTCCTGTCCGCGGAGGCCGCGATGGTGTTCGTCCGCGAGCGCGGCGACGCGATGGCCGCGGCGGCGACCGTCACGCCGACCGGGATGACCGCGGTCCTTGGTGGTGACAGGGACGAGGTACTGGCGGCCGCGGGCGCCGCGGGCTTGACACCGGCCAACGACAACGGCGCCGGGCAGATCGTCGTCGCCGGAACGCTGGACCAGCTCGCAACGTTCGCGGCCGCCCCGCCGCAGCGCGCCCGGCTGCGTCCCTTGCAGGTCGCGGGTGCGTTCCACACCGACCACATGGCCCCCGCGGTGGCCGTGCTGTCCCGGCACGCCAGGTCCATCACCGTGCACGACCCGCGTACCCGCCTGCTGTCCGACGCCGACGGCACCGCCGTCTGGGACGGCGCGGAGTTCCTGCGCCGGCTGGTCGCCCAGGTCAGTGCCCCGGTTCGCTGGGACCTGGTCATGGCCACGATGGGCGACCTCGGGGTCACCGCCGTGCTCGAGGTGCCACCGGCCGGAACGCTCACCGGGCTGGTGCGCCGCGCCCTGCCCGGCGTCGAGACGGTCGCACTCAAGACCCCCGACGACCTACCGGCCGCCCAGGACCTCGTGGCCCGTCACGGCAACCCGGACGTGGCCCGGTGAAGCTGGCAGCGGAAGCCCTCGCCAGCCCTGGGCACAGGGGTACTGTCGTCGCAGGGCTGGCCGAGAACGCCGCCCTGACCAGTCCGGGTCGGCTGCGACCGGACCTACCGAAGGATCTCGCGTGAAGGCCATCACCTTGCCGGCGACCCGCCCGGGCAGCCGGATCCTGGGTACCGGTGCGTATCGCCCGGAGCGCGTGGTCACCAATGCCGAGATCTGCGAGCTCATCGAATCCTCTGACGAATGGATCCGCGAGCGCTCCGGGATCATCGAACGGCGGTACGCCGCCGCGGACGAGACCGTCGTGGACATGGCGATGGACGCCAGCGGCAAAGCCCTTGCCAGCGCCGGGGTCGCCGCGACCGACATCGACACCGTGCTGGTCGCCACGATCACGCACCCGTACCAGACCCCGTCGGCAGCTGCCGAGCTCGCCGACCGGCTCGGCACGAACAAGGCGGCCGCACTTGACGTGGCAGCGGCCTGTGCCGGCTTCTGCTACGCACTGGCCCAGGCCGACGCGCTGGTCCGCGCCGGGAGCTCGACGTACGTGCTGGTCGTCGGGGTGGAGAAGTTGAGCGACATCGTGGACTTCACCGACCGGGGAACGGCATTCATCTTCGCCGACGGCGCTGGCGCGGTCGTGGTTGGCCCTTCCGACCAACCCGGGATCGGACCTGTGGTCTGGGGCTCCGACGGAGCTCAGAAGGACTCGATAACGATGACGCAGTCCTGGGCCGAATACCGACAGGCGCCCGCGGACAAGTGGCCCGCACTGACGATGCAGGGACCCGCAGTCTACCGCTGGGCCGTGGGCGAGATGGCCGACGTGTGTCGGCGTACCGTCGCCGCCGCCGGTCTGACACTGG
Source organism: Candidatus Nanopelagicales bacterium (assembly GCA_039922855.1). Taxonomy (GTDB): domain Bacteria; phylum Actinomycetota; class Actinomycetes; order S36-B12; family CAIYMF01; genus JAFIHG01. Next base: position 13,538 of record JBDTDW010000321.1, read on the forward strand.
ACGACCTCGACCTGTTCGTGCCTCACCAGGCGAACATGCGGATCACCGACTCGCTGCTGCGCCAGCTCAACCTGCCTGAGCACGTTGTCGTGTCCCGTGACATCGCGACGACCGGAAACACCTCGGCCGCGTCGGTCCCCGTCGCCCTCGACGCGCTGGTGTCCTCCGGGCAGGCCCGTTCCGGTGCGATCGCACTGCTCGTGGGATTCGGGGCGGGACTGGCCTACGCCGCCCAGGTGGTCACCCTGCCCTGACCCCACACCTTCAGGCACGATCGGCCCTGCGCACCCCACGTACCAGCGCCCACCCATCGACAACGCCACACGTCCAGCGAGCACCCCCGTAAGTCCATCAAACACCCGGTACGTCCATCACAACCAAGGAGAAGCACGTGGCCCAGTCCGAGCAGGAGATCCTCGAAGGTCTCGCCGGGATCGTCAACGAGGTGGCCGGCACCCCCGTCGCCGACATCACTCCCGAGAAGACCTTCACCGACGACCTCGACATCGACTCGCTGTCCATGGTCGAGGTCGTGATGGCGGCGGAGGACAAGTTCGGTGTCACGATCCCGGACAGCGAGGTCAAGAACCTCAGCACCGTCGGCGACGCCGTCTCGTACATCGCCAAGGCCAGCGTCGGGTCCTGATGACCGAGAACCGACGGCGCGTCGTCGTCACCGGGCTCGGGGCAACCACCCCGATCGGTGGCGACGCCGCGACCACCTGGGCGTCCATGCTCGCCGGCCGGATCGGTATCAGGACGCTCACGGCTGAGCGCTACGCCGACATGCCGGTGCGGATCGCGGGAACGGTCCAGGTCGAGCCGACCGAGGTCCTCGACCGCGTCGAGGCGCGCAAGCTCGACCGCTGCCAACAGCTCGCGCTCGTCGCCTCGCGGCAGGCGTGGGCGGACGCTGGGTCCCCTGAGGTCGACCCGAACCGTCTCGGCGTGGTCGTGGCGACCGGCATCGGCGGCATCAACAGCCTGCTCGACAACTACGACATCTTGCTGGCCCGCGGTCCCTCAAGAGTGTCCCCGATGTCGGTGCCGCAGCTCATGCCCAACGGTGCTGCCGCCTGGGTCGGGCTCGACCTGGGCGCCCGGGCCGGCATCCACTGCCCGGTGAGCGCGTGCGCGTCCGGGGCCGAGGCACTGTCGTACGCCCTCAGCATGATCCGTGACGGCAGGGCCGACATCGTCGTGGCTGGTGGCACCGAGGCGTGCATCCACCCGATCACGATCGCCTCGTTCGGCGCGATGCGGGCCTTGTCCACGCGCAACGACGAGCCGGAGCGGGCCAGCCGGCCCTACGACAAGGGCCGCGACGGCTTCGTCATGGGCGAGGGCGCCGGCATCTTGGTGCTGGAGTCCGCCGAGCACGCCGCCGCCCGGGGAGCCCACATCTACGCCGAGCTCGCCGGGGCGGGGATCTCAGCCGACGGCCACCACATCGCGCAGCCCGAGCCGGAGGGTCGCGGCGCCGCCTCGGCAGTACGCCTCGCGATCGTCGACGCCGACGTTGCGCCACAGGACATCGTGCACATCAACGCCCACGCCACCTCCACGCCGCAGGGCGACATCGCCGAGTCGCGCGCCATCCGGTCGGCCCTGGGTTCGGCCGTCGACCGCGTCGCGGTCTCCGGGACCAAGTCGATGACCGGGCACCTGCTCGGCGGGGCCGGGGCAGTGGAGTCGGTCGCGACGGTGATGGCCCTCGTGGACCGCAAGGCGCCGGTGACCGCGAACCTGGAGGACCCGGACGACGCCATCGCCCTGGACGTCGTGGGCGCGACGCCGCGCGACCTGCGCAGCGGGGACATCGCCGCGATCAACAACTCGTTCGGCTTCGGTGGCCACAACGTCGCCCTGGTGTTCCGCAGCACCTCCTAGCGGCCCGCTCGTGACTTGATCTGGTGAAGCGTGCGACGGTCGCGACGGAGGTCTTGGTCGGCGAGCCGGGCCTGACGCGAACACACAGTGTCGAGGTCCATATGGAACCGGTGCGATCTGCTCGCTGCCATGGGAGTCGGCGAGCAGCGGGCGTGGATGGGCGTGCACCAGCGTCGTACGAAACTATTCACAGGCGGTACGCTAGGTCCTACGCCATGGGTCCGGTGGGCTGAATTCCCAGTAGCCGGGTTGGTTGTACGGGAGCCCGGGTCTTGCGGTGATGTGCCAGCCGCCTTCGTGCACGTAGTGATGATGTCGACTACACAAAAGCACGGTGTTATCAAGGGAAGTAGTCCCACCATCGATCCAGTGCTTCACGTGATGGGCCTGGGTATGCGCCGGGGGTCGATCGCACCCCGGGAACACACATCCCCTATCCCGCAGCGCCAGGGCCCGCCGTAACCGGGCCGGAACGATCCGTTCACTGCGCCCATAATCCAGAATCCCGACACCAGCAATCATCAGCAGAGCCAACGCAGGTTCGATGAGGACACCGGTGTGCGGGTCGCGGTACTGCCCGTCCACCAGCACCAGGCGCACGTCCGCGTCACACCCGACCCGCCGCGCCGTCGCCACCGGGATCGGAGAACCGGTACGCTCCACCACCGCAGCCCCGAGCCCGCCGGTGCTGGCGGCAGCCAGCTCGGTCAACGTGATGGTGACATCTAGGTGCGGGCGCTCGGAGACCCGTTCAGTCCCCAGCCCACCGTCCAGGGTCGCTGTGACCCAGTCGGCCAGTGCCGCCGCGTCGCGCTGGGCGTTCGTCAACGTGATGGGGTCCCCGGTGACCGGGTCCACCTCACGGGCCCTTGTCGGCTGACCGGGGTTGCCGGCGTGGTAGCGCACGTTGCGGTAGTGATCCAGCACGGTACGCACCATCGCGGTGACCTCACGAGTCGCGTAGGACTTGATCAAGGACATGTCCCCGACGCCGGTGATCGTGGTCATCGAATCGGTCCACGCCCGCATCCCCGCCGCTGAACCCCCATCGGGGTCCGCGAGCTCGCGTGCGGCCTTGATCCCGGTGCGAAGCGTGTCGGTTCCCCAGGTGCTGGCCAAAGACAAGAACCGCTGCTCGAACTCAGCGCGAGCCTGGTTGAGCTGCTCGGTGAGGTCCTCCACCGACAGGGCTTCCCCGGTGGCCTTGGCCTGTGCCTTCAGGTGCCGGGCCAGCCGGCCCAGCACCCCGTCCAGGCCCACGGTCAGGATCTGCGCTTGCTCCCCATCAATCCTGCCCTGGCCCCACGCGGTCGCGGTCGCCACGTAGTCCCGGTGCAGGCGCCGGGTGAACCGCACGTGATCGCGGGCACCGTCCCGGCTGGTGTTGGTACGCCGACGCCACCACGTCCCCGCCGTCAAGAACCCCTCCGCCGCCGGGTAGCCACTGTCCGCGACCCGAGCCACCCCACTGGCCGCCGCAGCCGCACACGTCTCACCCGCTCGGTGCAGGGCCAGAGTCATCTCCGCGACCGCCGCATCGGACAGCTCCCCCACCGCACCAGCCCCGACCAGATCCCGAACCATCGCCGCATCAGCAGTGATCCGTGCCACCGCAGCGGCCAGCTCCGGACCCGAAGGATCCGGCAACGCCCGAAGCGACGAGGTGCTCATAGCAACGAATCTACCCAGGGGGTCCGACACTGCTACCCTCAGAACCGGTTAAAACAGCCTGCAAACACAGGTCTTTTGTGTGACCTGTGTCACAGCATGGTTACTGATTGCCGCGAGGATACTGGGTCAGCGCCTCGGGGCCGCAGGGGTGCTGAATATCCAGGTGAACCACCGACGATCTCACCGCCAGATCCACGCAGCGCTGAGTGCCCGATGATCAGCAGGCAGAGGAGTAGCCCACCCGCAAGTTCCAAGGCGCCACCCAGGCGAAACGTCTGGTCACGTCCGAAGAGATCCCAGGCCCCGCAGTAGGTAAGGCCGAGCGCTGAAGCGACCGCTCTACTGCCGCTCTATTGCCGGTTCCTCGGGCGTTTCACTCGAACGCTAACGGCAGGCACGGGTGCGACCATGGCGTGGTGTCCCTGACCTGCATGTCGTGCGGTGGCCATGGTCGACCTGTCGTCACACCCAATGGAGCGGTGTGTGCCCACTGCGGTGCCGGGTCACGGGTTGAGCCTGGACCGGCCTTGATCATCACCGGTGCCGCCGCATCGGGGAAGTCGACGGTTGGCAGCGACTTGGCGGACCACGATGGGCTACTGGTACTCGACGGCGACGTTCTTGCTGGCGGCGCCACAGCCGTCGCTGACGGTCGGCGTGACTATGTCGCCTTCTGGAAGTTCCTTCTCGACATTGCGTCCGAGGGACAGCAGAGCCACTGTGTCCCGGCATATGCGTGCATTTGTGAGCCCGAGCAGGTTCTCGCGAACCCTGAGATTGATCATTTTGTAGGGGTTCACTTCCTTGCGCTCGTCTGTAGCGAGGAGACCCTTCGGGAGCGGATCGTGTCCCGTCCGGGTGGAGGTTCGTCTGTCGTGAACCTGGAATTCCACCTCGATTTCAACAGACGCCTCTGGTCCGGATCTGTTCAGGCACCTCATAGTTTCACGGTTCTGGATACCTCCGACTTGAGTCGCAAGGAGACGATCGGTCGGGCGAGAACCTGGGTCAACCAGGTCCTCGTTGGTTCGGCGCCCAGCATCGGCTGAGACCGCTGAACAGGTAGCCGAAACGAGTCAACTAGTCTGAATTGCGCGCCCCTGGTCGCGCGCGGACTCGTCGACGAAGTTGATGGGGTCGGTTGTC
>JBDTDW010000322.1:0-4183 GCA_039922855.1 Candidatus Nanopelagicales bacterium
CGGCCGTCATTGACAGCGAATGGTCTCCCAGAGACGTCGGATGCACGGCCAATGACGGTGCGGCGAGGCCGACGGCCGCGCCGGCCGCCGCGACCACGGCAGCCCCCAGGGCACTGGTGAACGGTGCCGACAATGCGATCACGAGTGCGAGAAGCGCACTCACCATCAACGCCTCGACCTGGGGAACGGCCCAGAAGTAGGTGGTGAGCGTTGAGGGCTCGAGTGCCTGGCCCAGCGGCAGACCGACGAAGTCGGCGAAGGTCACCAAGGCCGTGAGTAGCGCCAGCACTGCCCACACCGCCGCGGCCCTAGATACCACGAGCAGGTCGCGCCGGCCCGGTCTGGACACGTAACCCTTGCTGCCCTGCGGATCGAGGAAGCTCGCCGCGAGCAGGAAGCCGAACGTCACGATCCCCGCGCCGTAGGTCAGCAGCTGCAGGACCGGCAGTGCCGCTCCAGCACCGTTCACTCCACCGGCGGCCTCACCCGCCGCCGCAGCTTGCGCGGTCCCGGTGAGAACGGCGAACCCGACTCCAGCCAGGGCGGTGAGGGCCCAGAGCAGCAGCCATACCCGCCGCTCCGGCCACCGTCGCAGGGGCTCTGCCCCCGTCCCCTCGCTCACCCACTGAGGGTAGACGGCCGCCCATGGCTCCCAATGATGTGGCCGACTCCAGGCCGTCCCCCGTGTGACTGGGTGCCCGGGCGGACCAGATGCGGTATGTGTGCCTGGGGGTAGGCTGCGCAGCCATCACAGCCAGTCAGCTGGCTTCGGTCCGGCGCGAGGGACGAATGGCAACAGCGCAGTACGAGTTCATCATCGTCGGTGGAGGTTCGGCCGGAAGTGCTCTGGCGAGCCGGTTCAGCGAGGACCCGGGCAACCGGGTGCTCGTCCTGGAGGCGGGGCGCTCGGACTATCCGTGGGACGTCTTCATCCACATGCCGGCGGCGTTGCCGTTCCCGATCGGCAACAAGTTCTATGACTGGAAGTACGAGTCCGAGCCCGAGCCGTTCATGAACGGTCGCAAGATATATCACGCTCGCGGCAAGGTGCTCGGGGGCTCGAGCAGCATCAACGGGATGATCTTCCAGCGCGGCAACCCGCTGGACTACGAACGTTGGGGCGCGGACCCGGGGATGTCCACGTGGGACTATGCCCACTGCCTGCCGTACTTCAAGCGCATGGAGAGCTGCACGGCCGGTGCCGATGAGTTCCGGGGTGATCACGGCCCGCTGATCCTCGAGCGTGGCCCCGCCACGAACCCGTTGTTCGGTGCATTCTTCGACGCGACCCAGCAGGCCGGGTACCAGCTCACCAACGACGTCAACGGCTTCCGGCAGGAGGGCTTCGCGCGGTTCGACCGTACGATCAATCGAGGCCGCCGCTGGAGCGCGGCACGGGCGTACCTGCACCCGGCGATGAGCCGGCCGAACCTCACGGTGCAGACCCGGTGCTTGGTCACCAAGGTCATCTTCGAGGGTACGCGCGCGATCGGCGTGGAGTACCAGCACCGCGGCGGAGAGCTGCAGCGGGTGTACGCCAAGGACGTCGTGCTCTGCGGCGGCGCCATCAATTCCCCCCAGCTGCTCCAGCTCTCCGGGGTCGGGATCGCCAAGGAGCTCGAACCGCTCGGCGTCGACGTCGTGCTCGACCTACCTGGCGTGGGCGAGAACCTTCAGGACCACCTCGAGGTCTACGTCCAGTACGCGAGCAAGCTGCCGGTGTCGATGCAGCCGGCCCTGAAGATGTGGCGCCGCCCTTTCATCGGCGCGGACTGGTTGTTCCGGCGCAGCGGCCCGGGCGCCACCAACCACTTCGAGGCCGGCGGCTTCACCCGCAGCAACGATGAGGTCGCCTACCCCAACCTGATGTTCCACTTCCTGCCGATCGCGATCCGCTACGACGGTTCCGCTCCTGCTGCCGCTCACGGCTACCAGGTGCACATCGGCCCGATGTACTCCGACGCCCGCGGCAGCGTGAAGATCACCACGAAGGACCCGGCGGTGCACCCGGCGCTGCGGTTCAACTACCTCTCGACCGAGCAGGACCGCCGCGAGTGGGTCGAGGCGATCCGGGTCGCGCGCGACATCTTGACCCAGCCTGCCTTCGAGCCGTTCAACGCCGGCGAGATCTCGCCTGGTCCCGGGGTGTCGACCGACGAGGAGATCCTCGACTGGGTGGCCAAGGACGGGGAGACCGCGCTGCACCCGTCGTGCACCAACGCGATGGGCATCCTGGAGAAGTCGGTGGTCGACCCCCTCACGATGGCGGTCCACGGCACCGAGGGGCTGCGTGTGGTCGATGCCTCGGTGATGCCGTACGTCACGAACGGGAACATCTTCGCCCCCGTGATGATGGTGGCGGAGAAGGCGTCCGACCTGATCCTGGGAAACACTCCCCTGCCGGCGGACCCGGTGCCGTTCTATCGCTATCAACGGTCGTGAGTGGCTGCGGAATGTAACGGAGCGGGTGCGATAGGGCCAAAAGGCTTGACGCGGACGCCGCGGGTGACCGATGGTGCGTTGCGTAGGCAGCGCAGCGTTTCTTATGACGCAACAACCCGGTGTCAGGAAGGCGAGGTTTCGTGCCGTCGCTGTTCGTGAACGGGACGTGGGTCAGTGCCAGGGCCGGTGGGCGCCGCCAGATCCGCAACCCCTTCGACCAGTCGCTGGTCGCCGAGGTGGACGAGGCCGGACCGGAGGACACCCACGACGCCGTCGCGGCTGCCCGGCGGGCCTTCGACGAGGGCCCTTGGCCGCGTACCCCTGCGGTGGAACGCGGGGCGCTGCTGCTGCGGGTGGCAGACCTGCTCCAGCGCGACCGCGACGTGCTGGCCCGTGCCGAGTCCCTCGACACCGGCAAGAGGCTCGTCGAGGCCGAGTACGACATCGACGACGTCACGCGGGTCTTCCGCTACTACGGAGCCCTCGCGGCGCAGGATGCCGGCCGGGTCGTGGACACCGGCAACCCGGGCGCGATCAGTCGCATCGTGTACGAGCCCGTGGGGGTCTGCGGGCTCATCACGCCGTGGAACTACCCGCTGCTGCAGACCTCCTGGAAGGTTGCGCCGGCGCTGGCCGCCGGCAACACGTTCGTGCTCAAGCCGAGTGAGCTGACCCCCTCCACCGCGATCTTGCTGATGGGGCTGCTGACCGAGGCCGGGCTGCCGTCCGGGGTCGCCAACCTCGTGCTCGGCGCGGGCGCCACGGCCGGGGCCCCGCTCGCCGACAGCCCGCTCGTGGACCTGGTGTCCTTCACCGGCGGGCTCGCAACCGGCAAGACGGTCATGGCGGCAGCCGCCGCCACCGTGAAGAAGGTGGCGCTCGAACTCGGCGGGAAGAACCCCAACGTCGTGTTCGCCGACGCCGACATCCCGACCGCCCTGGACTACGCGCTGACCGCGGTGTTCCTGCACTCCGGGCAGGTCTGTTCGGCAGGTGCCCGGCTCATCGTCCAGGCCGAGCTGCACGACGAGTTCGTCGCCGGGCTCGTCGCCCGGGCGAACCAGATCAGGCTCGGTGGCCCGTTCGATCCACGGGCTGAGACCGGCACGTTGATCTCAGCAGCGCACCTGGGCAAGGTCGAGGCGTACGTCGCGGGCGCCCTGGCCGAGGGCGCCACGCTGGCGTGCGGCGGGCATGTCCCGGACGAGCCAGAGCTCAAGGGGGGGTTCTTCTACCGTCCCACGATCCTCACCGGCACGGTGAGCTCGATGCGGTGCGTCCAGGACGAGTCGTTCGGGCCGGTGCTGACGGTCGAGACGTTCACCGACGAGGACGATGCGATCCGGATAGCCAACGACACCATCTACGGCCTGGCCGGGGCGGTCTGGACCGCCGACGCCGGGAAGGCGCAGCGCGTCGCGAACCGGCTGCGGCACGGCACGATCTGGATCAACGACTACCACCCCTACCTGCCGCAGGCCGAGTGGGGCGGCTTCAAGGCCTCCGGGATCGGCCGCGAGCTCGGGCCCACCGGCCTGGACGAGTACCGCGAGGCGAAACACATCTACCAGAACATCGCACCTGCCCCTCTTGGCTGGTTCTCCGGCTGATACTCAGTCTCATCCGCCCAACCCTCGAGGATCCGGAGATGTCGATGGACACGATCCCTGCATCGTCAGCCGAGATGATGACGACCACGAGTGCGACAGCACAGCAGGGGTCGAAGGACGCCGTCGTATCT
>JBDTDW010000323.1:0-4236 GCA_039922855.1 Candidatus Nanopelagicales bacterium
CCATCCGCCACTCGAAGTAGACCGACAAGAAGATCGTGACCGCGACGAGGAACGCCACAAGGCCCTGCAGCGCCTTGCTCGTGATCTCAGCACCCCAGCTCGGCCCGACCAGCTGCACGCTGATGGCTGAGTCCGGAACGCCGAGGCTGGTGCTCAGCGAGGCCACGACCTTGTCCGACTGTGCTGCGGTCAGGGCCGGCGTCTGCACCCGCATCTGCTGGGTACCGGCCTTGGTGACGATCGGGTCGGCCACCCCGGCGGACTCGACCGCGGCCCGGGTCTGGTCGACCGTGGCGGTGCTGGACTGGATCACGAACTCCGCGCCGCCCTTGAACTCGATGCCCAGGTTCAACCCACGGAACGCGAAACCGCCGATCGCCAGTATCAAGATGACCCCGGAGATCGCATACCAGCGACGACGCTTGCCGACGAAGTCATAGGAGATCTCGCCGCGGTAGAGCGCACCGCCCATGTGGCCCAGCCGGGACATCAGGACTCCTTCTTCGCCAGGCGGACCGGTGCGGGCCGGCGGGCGGGTCGTGCGGGCGGATCGGGCTCGCTGGAGTGAATCGCTCCAACCCTCGCCGGGGACATGCCAGTCCACGAGCTGCCCGCCGCAAACCACCTGGTCTGAGCCACGATGGCGACCAACGGGCGGGTGAAGAAGAACGCCACCCCCACGTCCACGACCGTGGTCAGGCCGAGGGTGAACGCGAAGCCTCGCACGTTGCCGACCGAGACGTAGAACAGCAGCGCCGCCGCGAGGAACGAGACGAAGTCGGCCGCCAGGATCGTGCGCCGCGCTCGCGCCCACCCGGTGTCGCACGCGGTGCGCAGACTTCGACCCTCACGCACCTCGTCACGTATTCGCTCGAAGTACACGATGAAGGAGTCGGCCGTGATCCCGATGGCCACGATCGCACCCGCCACCGACGCCAGGCTCAGGGACAGTCCGAGCTGTCGGCCGAGCACGACGAACAGACCGTAGGTGATAGCGCCGGCCACGACCAACGACGCCGTGGCGATGATCCCCAGTGCCCGGTAGTAGAACAGCAGATAGATCACGACCAGCAACAGTCCGATGCCGCCGGCGATCAGGCCCGCCTCGAGCTGGTCCTGACCGAGAGAAGCGCTGACCGTCTCGGCCGTCGAGGCCGTCAGCGTGATCGGCAGGGCGCCGTACTTCAAGACGTTGGCTAGAGCGGTCGCGGACTCCTGCGTGAAGCTGCCGGTGATCATCGCAGTGCCACCCGGGATCGGGTTGGTCACGCTAGGAGCCGACACGACCAGACCGTCCAGAACGATGCCGAACTGGTTCTGTGGGGGCTGCTTCTGCGACAGCTCGGTGGTGGTCTTGAGGAACGCGGCAGCGCCGTCACTGTTGAACGTGAGGTTGACCTGCCAGCCCCCGATGCCCTGCTGCGGGGGCGCGGCGCTGGCACCGGTGATCTGGGTTCCCAGGACCGACGACGGTCCGAGAAGGTATTTCACCTGTCCCTGTTGGTCACACGTTGCGAGGTACTGCTTGGGGTCCACGGCCTTGCCACCGCTGAGCGCGTCCGCGGCGGTGCAGTCCAGCGCGGCGTACTTCGCCTGGAACGCCGCGTCGTCGGTCGGGCTCTGGATCGGGGGTAGCAGGCCGCCGGCCGCCGTGGTCGGGGAAGGCGATGGGCTGGGGGTCGGGTCTGCGGCAGGAGCCACTGCGCCGAGCCCACCGGTCACGGCTCCACCGTTGCCAGAGGTCGTGGGTTTGGGGGCGGCTGCCTTGCTCGTCGCTGGTGCCGGGGCCGTCGAAGCCTTGGGGCTCGCTGACGGCGCCGGTCCCGCCGGTGACCCGGACGCGTCCTGCAGCACGGGCCGGAAGTCGAGCTTGGCAGTGGTGGAGATGGCTTGTTGCTGCTCCCGGGACAAGGTCCCCGGGACCGCCACGATGATCGATGCGCCGTTGCCCGAGCCCTGGGTCGTCACCGATGCCTCGGCGACACCGAACCCGTCCACGCGCGCCCTGATGATCGACACAGCCTGGTTGAGCTGGTCGTCGGTGATCGTGCCGGACGCACCGGGGTCGAGCACCGGTGACAGCGTGATCTGGGTGCCGCCGCGCAGGTCGAGGCCGAGCAACGGGGTGTGCTGCTGGCCAGGCCAGAATGTCCACGCGCCCAGGAGCACGACGAACAGGGCGAGGAGCGCGAGCGTACGCCCGGGATTCCCCTGGTGCGGTGCTGCCACCGTGCTGTCTCCCGTGTGCGACGCCGAGTCGGGCCAGGAGTCGCGATCGTGGTCGAGGTGATCCTCGACGCTGGTGTGGTGTGGTGCCTGCGTCGGCGCTAGGACGGGCAGGGCGCCGGATCAGGATACGAGGACTACCTGTGTGGTACGTCCGTAGCCCTCGTCAGCGGGTCTGCGTGTCGCCGCCGGTCGCGTCCTTGCTCGTGACGTCGGTGGCTGCGAGCTCGGCGAGGTCCTCGTCATGGCTGTCTTCACCGTGGCTGTCCGTCATGTCGACGTGCGTGTCCGCGTCGAGCTCGTCGGAGTCCGATACCACCCGGGAGACCGCGGCTTGCAGGTACTGGACGCGGACCCCGTCGGCGATCTCGAGCTCGATCCGGTCGTCGGAGATCGCGGTGACCGTCCCGAACAGACCGCCCGTGGTCATGACCTGCTTGCCGACGCTCAGCGCGCTGATCGTCTGCTGCTGCGTCTTCTGCCGGGTCCGCGCCGGGCGCAGGATCAGCACGTAGAAGACACCGATCAGCAGCACGATCGGAAGCAGGGTCTGGGGCTGCACGAGCACGTCCTCGACGTCGCAGTGGGCGCGGAGTGCGCCCACGAGTCAGGACAGTCTAGGCGAGATCCTCGGCCTGCCTGACCCGACGTCAGTCAGCGGGGAGGTCGTCCAGCAGGCTGGGAGTGCCGCTGCGGTCCACGCCCGACGCGCTGCTGCGCTCGGCGCCGACGCCCCAGGCCAGCCCGCTCGGGACGGGCAGTCCGAGGTGCTCCCACGCCGCGGGGGTGGCGACCCGCCCGCGAGGGGTACGGGCCAGCAACCCGGCGCGGACCAGGAACGGCTCGCACACCGACTCGACGGTCTCGGTCTCCTCGCCCACGGCGACGGCGAGGGTGGACAACCCGACCGGACCACCACCGAACCGGCGTACGAGGGCTCCGAGAACCGCGCGGTCGAGGCGGTCCAGGCCGAGCTGGTCGACCTCGTACAGCGCGAGCGCCTCCCGTGCCGTTCGATGGGTCACGACGCCGTCGGCCCTGACCTGGGCGTAGTCGCGAACGCGGCGCAGCAGGCGGTTGGCGATGCGGGGAGTGCCCCGAGATCGGCCGGCGATCTCCCGGGCTCCGTCGTCGTGCAGCGGCACCTCGAGCAGCGCCGAGGAGCGCTCCAGGATCGCCACGAGGTCGGCGTCCTCGTAGAAGTCCATGTGGGCCGTGAACCCGAACCGGTCTCGCAACGGACCGGGCAGCAGTCCGGCCCGGGTGGTCGCCCCGACCAACGTGAACGCCGACAGCTCCAGGGGGATCGCGGTGGCTCCCGGGCCCTTGCCGACCACGACGTCGACGCGGAAGTCCTCCATCGCTACGTAAAGCATCTCCTCGGCAGGCCGGGCCATCCGGTGGATCTCGTCGAGGAACAGGACCTCCCCCGGAACCAGGCTGGACAAGATCGCCGCCAGGTCGCCCGCGTGCTGGATGGCCGGTCCGCTGGTGATCCGCATCGGGACCCCGAGCTCCGCGGCGATGATCATGGCGAGCGTCGTCTTGCCGAGTCCGGGCGGCCCGGACAGCAGGACATGGTCCGCGGCACCGCCGCGGCGCTGGGACGCCTCCAGAACCAGCCCGAGCTGCTCCTTGACCCGCGCCTGACCGATGAACTCCCCCAACGTGTGCGGGCGCAGAGCACCGTCGGCGGCCCGCTCATCCGGCTCCTCCTGCGGGTCCACCAGGCGGGAATGCTCCTCCTCGCCGGGGCTCACGAGCGGTCCAGGGAGCGCAGTGCCGCACGCAGCAGGGCCGCGACGTCCGCGTCCGCGTCGTCTGCGTCGACCTGAGGGGCCACGGCTGTGATCGCGGCGTCGGCATCGCGGTTGTTCCAGCCCAGTCCGATCAAGCCGGCGCGAACCTGCGACTGCCAGTCGTCCGCGGTGCGAGCCGAGGGTGCGGTCGTACCGATGCCCCTCGGTGGGCCGAGCCGGTCCTTTAGCTCCAGGACGATGCGCTGGGCCC
>JBDTDW010000324.1:0-7495 GCA_039922855.1 Candidatus Nanopelagicales bacterium
TATGTTCGCGTTCACGCCGCCGGCCGGCGCGCGCGTCCGCACCAGCGGCCCGCAGGCGCACCAGCCACCGTCCATGTCGGGGACCCCGGCAACCGGTGCTGCTTCCGGACCCCGCGTGATCGGGACGGGTTGGACCTCCGTCCTGGTGGCGGCCGACGTGATGCTGCCGATGTCCGGTGATGGCACCAGCCAGCTGGCCCTGCTCACGAAGGCGGCAACCCCGGTTCGGCAGGGACTGCTGCTCAAGACGGCGCTGCTGACCCTGCTGCTCACCAAGGACGGTCACCTCTACGTCGGCGCCGTCGACGCCAGGTCGTTGCAGCAGGTGGCGGCCACCGGCCACCCCTTGTGAGCAGCCCGGGCATCCTGACCGCTGGACTGTCCAGGTGCTTCGGGCGTCAGCAGGCGGTGGCCGGGCTGAGCCTGCTCGTACCTCGCGGCGCGGTCTACGGCTTCCTCGGACCGAACGGCTCGGGCAAGACCACCACGATCCGGATGCTGCTGGGCCTGATCGCCCCGGACGAGGGCACCATCGAGGTCCTCGGTCGGCCGATGCCGCGCTCGTCCGCGTGGGTGCTTCCTCAGGTCGGGGCGTTGATCGAGGGACCGGCGTTCCACCCGTACCTGTCCGGGCTGGACAACCTGCGCCGCCTCGACGTGTGCGATGCCACCGCGGACCCGCGTACCCGGCCCGCGCGCATCGAGTCCGCGCTGCACCGGGTGGGTCTGGAGGCCGCGGCGCGCAAGAGGTACCGCCAGTATTCCCTGGGCATGAAGCAGCGTCTCGGGCTGGCCGGTGCCCTGCTGGCGCCCCGGGAGGTGCTGATCCTGGACGAGCCGACCAACGGCCTGGACCCGCAGGGCACGCGTGAGGTACGCACGCTGGTGCGCTCCCTGGCCGCGGACGGGACCACGGTGCTGGTGTCCAGCCACCTGCTCTCGGAGGTCGAGCAGGTCGCCACGCACGTCGGCATCATGAGCGCTGGCCGGTTGCTGGCCCAGGGGACGCTGGACGAGGTTCTCGGCGGCGCCGCACCCTCGCTGCAGGTGGAGACCACCGAGCCGGAAGCCGCGGCCGCGCTCCTGACCCGGCTCGGGCTGCGCGAGATCGTCGTGGACCGCACCCATGACCGGCTCACGGCCGCGCTCGGTGAGCACGACCCAGCGGACGTCAACCGCGAGCTGGTCCAGGCCGGCGTGCCGGTACGCGCCATCGCCACAGTGCGTCCGGCCCTGGAGGACCTGTTCGTGCAGCTGACCGGGGAGGGCTTCGATGTCCTCCAATGAGCCGGCAGCCCTGGTCGATCATGGCGCCGACCCCGGGCTGGCGATCGAGTCCACGGGCCGGGGTCCACGTAGCCCACGTCGGGGGGCGTTCGCGCGGCTGCTGGGAAGCGAGCTGAGGCTGGTCTTTCGCCGCCGCCGCAACCTCGCGCTGCTCATCGTGCTCGCCGGACCACCGGTACTGATCGGGATCGCGGTCAAGACCTCGGCGCCACACGGGGGGAACGGATTCTTCGGGCAGATCACCGGGAACGGGTTGTTCCTGGTCTACACCGCGCTGACGGTGAGCCTGCCGCTGTTCCTCCCGCTCGCGGTCGGGGTCGTGGGCGGTGACAGCATCGCCGGCGAGGCAGGAGCTGGGACACTGCGCTACCTCCTGACCATCCCCGTCGGGCGTACCCGTCTTCTCGTGGCGAAAGCCCTGAGCGTGCTGGTGTTCGTGACCGCCGCGGTCGTTGTCGTGGCGGTCTCCGGGCTGATCACCGGATGGGTTCTGTTCGGGATTCGGGACCTGACGCTGCTGTCCGGGGACACGGTTTCGCTGGCGGACGGCCTGCTGCGCACCGCTGCCCTTACCCTGTACGTCGTCATCGCGCTCACCGGTCTAGTCGCCATCGCCATGTTCATCTCGACCTTGACCGAGGTGCCCATCGCGGCGATGGCGGCAACCGTCGCCGCCACGATCATCGTGCAGGTGCTGGACGCCGTACCCCAGATCGGGTCGGCGCGGTCGTGGCTGTTCACCCATAACTGGCTCGGCTTCGGGGAGCTGCTGCGCTCCGACGTCGACGTACGGACCCTGATCGGCTGGTCCATGCTGCAGGTGGGCTACGTCGTGATCTTCGGGTCGCTGGCGTGGGCCCGCTTCACCACGAAGGACATCACGAGCTGACCTCGAGCAGGCCGGCCGAACCGGCTCGAGGCGCTATTCGGGTGGGAACACGCCGGCGCGGGCGAGCTGGCCGGGTACCTGATGGCCCAGCAGCTCTCCCAGGCGTTCGCCCAGGGGGAGCAACGGCCGGACATCGACCCCGGTCTGCCAACCGCTGCGGTGCAACAGGTAGAGCAGATCCTCCGTTGCCACGTTCCCGGTTGCGTTCGGTGCGAAGGGGCAACCGCCCACCCCACCGCTGCTCGCGTCCAGCGCGGCTGCACCGAGCTCTGCCGCTACCAGGGCATTGGCGTAGCCAGTGTTGCGGGTGTTGTGAAAGTGCCAGCGCAGCGGCACTCCGGGCGCAGCCTGGGCCGCGACGTCGGCCAGGGCACGGACCTGGGCGGGGACCCCGACACCGATGGTGTCGGCGATCGCCACCTCGTCCGGCTGGGCGTCCATGCACCGTGCAAGTACCGAGGCCACCTGTTCGGCGCCCACCTCGCCCTCGAACGGACAGCCGAACGCGGCAGCTATCGTCACCGTGGTACGGACGCCGGACGTACGCGCCCGCTGGGCCATCCGGGTCCACGCCGCGACCGCCTCGTCCACGGACACCCCTTGGTTGCGGCGGCTGAACGTATCCGACACCACGACGACGACGTTCACCTCATCCATCCCGGCGGCCAGTGCCCGGTCGAGGCCGCGCTCGTTGAGCACCAGCCCGCTCCAGGACACCACCCCACGGGGCAGACGTCGGGCCAGCTCGTCCGCGTCGGCCAGCTGGGGTACGCGGGCGGGATTGACGAAGCTGGTCGCCTCGATGCGTCGGACACCGCTGGCGATGAGCGTGTCGATGAGGGCGAGCTTGTCGTCGGTACTGACGAGGGTGGCCTCGTTCTGCAACCCGTCCCGGGGAGAGACCTCGACCAGCTCGATCTGACGTGCTGCCATGGTGACGCGCCTCCGCCTCTCTCGATTGCATGCAATGGTTGAAAGTTATCGATGAATAGATGAAGAAATCCAGGGTAAGGGCTTGCATGACCATGCCCTCATGGGCACTATTGTATGCAATCTACTCAAGAGTGAGGCAGCGTGCGCTACGCAGCGGATGAGGCGGCTCGTTCCCTGCGCGAGCAGATCCTGTCCGGGCAGATCCCGGCCGGGGCTCGGCTGGGCGAGGCGGAGCTCGCCGGCAGGCTCGCGGTCAGCCGTACCCCCATCCGCGAGGCGTTGTCCCGGCTCGCCTCCGAGGGTCTGGTGGACCTGCAGCCCAACCGGGGTGCCCGCGTCGCGACCTGGGGCAGGGAGGAGCTGCGCGAGATCTTCGAGCTCCGCCTGCTGCTCGAACCGTTCGCGGTACGGCAGGCCGTACCCCGCATCAAGGCCGAGGACATCGCCGCGCTCGACGAGCTGGCGACCCGGATGCGACGGTTCGGGCGACCGGGCCAGCACCAGGACCTGTCAGCCCTGGTGGACCTGAACCGGCGCTTCCACGGACTGTTCATCGAGCTCGCCGACAATCCTGCGGTGGCTGCCGCCCTGCGGACCGTGACGCACGTCGCGATCATCAACCAGAACTACCACGACTACGCCCCGGACGCGTTGGTGCGCAGCCTGGCCCACCACGTCGAGCTGGTCGCCGCGGCCCGCGCCGGTGACGCCGAGTGGGCCGAGGCGATCATGCGAGCCCATTTGTTCAACGCCCGCGCGACGATGCTGCGGGGGGAACGATGAGCGACCTCCCCCTGCAGGACCTGCGTGTGGTCGAGTTCGGACAGCTGCTCGCCGGCCCGTTCTGCGGGCAGCTCCTCGGCGACTTCGGCGCCGAGGTCATCAAGGTGGAGGACCCCGGCAAGGGTGACCCGATGCGCGAGTGGGGCCGGGAGAAGCCGCACGGGAAGTCGTTGTGGTGGCCGGTGGTGGCGCGCAACAAGAAGTCGGTCACCTGCAACCTGCGCGACCCGCAGGGCCAGGCCCTGGTGCGTCGGTTGCTGGACACCGCCGATGTTCTCGTGGAGAACTTTCGGCCCGGCACGCTCGAGCGCTGGGGGATGTCGCCGGAACAGCTGTGGACCACGAACCCGGGCCTGGTGGTCACCCGGGTCACCGGGTACGGCCAGACCGGGCCGTACGCGCCGCGGGCCGGTTTCGGTTCGATCGGGGAGGCCATGGGCGGCATCCGCTTCGTGATGGGCGACCCGGACCGCGCGCCGGTCCGGGCAGGGATCTCACTGGGTGACTCCCTCGCCGCAACGTTCGCGTGCCTGGGGACCCTCGTCGCGCTGCACAGCCGGGAGCGCACCGGCCGCGGCCAGGTCGTGGACTCGGCGATCTACGAGGCCGTGCTGGCGATGATGGAGTCGCTGCTCCCGGAATGGGCGATCGCGGGATACCAGCGGGAGCGGACCGGGGCCACCTTGCCCAACGTCTCGCCCAGCAACGTCTACCCGACCGGGGACGGCGACCTGATCCTCGTAGCGGCCAATCAGGACAGCGTGTTCGGCCGGCTCGCCACGGCTATGGACCGTCCCGAGCTGGCGCAGGACCCCCGGTACGCCACGCACTCGGCCCGGGGAGCGGCGATGGAGGAGCTCGACGGGCAGATCGGGGCCTGGACCGCGACGATGGCCGCCGACGACCTGCTCAAGGTCCTGCACGAGAACGGTGTGCCGGCCGGGCGGATCTTCCGTGCCCGGGACATGTTCGAGGACCCGCACTTCCAGGCCCGCGAAGCGATCGTCAGCGTCCCGCACCCGGACTTCGGCTCGGTGCCGATGGCGAACGTCACCCCGCGACTTTCCCTGACCCCGGGAGTCGTGCGGACCGCCGGGCCTGCGCTGGGGGAGCACAACGACCAGATCTGGGGCAACCTGCTCGGGCTGTCCGACCAGGAGCGCGAGCGTCTCGGCGCCGCATCGATCATCTAGAGGGAGGACCGTTCATGAGCTATCGCCTGGGCGTAGACGTCGGCGGCACGTTCACTGATGTGCTGCTGGTCGACGAACACACCGGCTCGACGTGGCGGGCCAAGACCGCCTCGACGCCGCACGACCAGTCCGTAGGGGTCTTGCACGGGATCGACAAGGTGTGCGCCGAGGCCGGCGTGAGTGCCGCCGAGATCGCCCACGTGCTGCACGGGACGACGGTCGCGACGAACGCGATCCTGGAGGGCAAGGGCGCCAAGGTCGGCCTCGTGACCACCCAGGGCTTCCGGCAGGTGCTGCAGATCGCGCGCTCGTTCGTCCCAGGTGGCCTGGCCGGGTGGATCATCTGGCCCAAGCCGGAGCCGCTCGCCGCGTTGGAGAACACCGTCGAGGTGCCAGAGCGGGTCGCCAGCGACGGCGCCGTGGTGCGCGAGCTGGACGAGGCAGCCACCCGGGTCGCCCTGCGCAAGCTGCGTGCCGCCGGGGTGGACGCCCTCGCAGTGTCGTTGATCAACGCCTTCGCCAACGACGTCCACGAGCGACGGATCGGGGAGCTGGCAGCCGAGGAGCTGCCCGGCGTGCCGGTGTCGCTGTCCAGCGTGGTGCTACCGGAGATGCGTGAGTACGAGCGGGCGCTGACGACGGTGGCGAACGGGTACGTCCAGCCTCAGGTGGCGCGCTACCTGACCAGTCTGACCGGACAGCTGATCGCCAAGGGCGTCCCTGGTTCGCTCTCGGTACTGCGCAGCGACGGAGGGCTGGCCGCGGCGGCGGCGGCCATCGAGTCTCCGGTGACGATGTTGCTGTCCGGACCGGCGGGCGGTGTCAGCGGCGCCGTCTGGGTTGCCGAGCAGTCAGGGCACACCGAGCTGCTGACCTTCGACATGGGCGGTACCTCCACCGACGTCGCCCTCGTGCAGGACCTGCGGGCCCGGATCGGCCGGGAGACCAAGGTCGGCGACCTCACCGTCCGCGCATCGGCTGTGGACGTGCGGACGGTGGGTGCAGGTGGCGGCTCCATCGCGCACGTCCCGGAGCTGACTCGGGCCCTGCGCGTCGGACCGCAGTCCGCCGGGGCCGATCCCGGGCCGGCAGCGTACGGGACCGGCGGGACCGAGCCGACCGTCACCGACGCCAACGTGGTGCTCGGCTACCTACCGACCTCGTTGGCCGGTGGTGAGATCACGTTGGACCGGGAGGCGGCCCGCACGGCGGTCCAGTCGATCGCCGATGCCATGGGGCTGCCCAGCGCGGAGGCGGCCGCCGCCGGGATCGTCGACATCGTCAACGAGAACATGCTCGGCGGGCTTCGCCTGGTCAGCGTGCAGCAGGGCTTCGACCCACGTGACTTCGCGCTCGTGGCGTTCGGCGGTGCCGGCCCGCTGCACGGGAATGCTCTGGGGCGCCTGACCGGTGCGTGGCCGGTCATCGTCCCTCCGTCGCCCGGAGTGCTGTGCGCCCTCGGCGATGCCACGACCTCGGCCCGGGACGAGTCCGCGCGCACCTGCCTGCGCCGGTTCACCGACCTCACCGGTGGGGAGCTGCGGGAGATCTTGACCGGGCTGTCGTCGTCGGCGGGCCAGCGGCTGGCCGACCAGGGAGTGCCGATCACCGACCAGACGATCGGCTACCAGGTCGACGTGCGCTACTTCGGGCAGGGCAACGACCTCAGCGTCGATGTCGACGAAGCTTGGCTCGCTGACCCGGACGGCGCGCTGCGCACGCTCGGTCAGCGTTTCGACTCCGAGCACGAACGGCTTTTCTCGTTCGTGCTGAGCGCGGACCACGAGCTGGTCAACGCGCGAGCCACGGTCAGCGGCCCGCGGCCGCGAGTGACTCCGACGGTGCTGGACAAGGGAACCGGTGATCCCAGCGACGCCCGCGTCACGACTACGCCGATCTACGTGGATGGCGGCTTCGTCGACGCCGAAGTGTACGACCGTCTCAAGCTGAGGGCCGGAGACGTGGTGCCCGGCCCGGCGATCGTCACCGAGATGGACTCGACCACGCTGGTCCTGCCCGGCCACGGCGCGACCGTGCACGCGAGCGGCAGCTTGCTGATCCGTCCGACCGACCAGATTGAGGGCTGAGCCATGGCACGCATCATCGAGCCGAACACGGCGACGGTCGATACCGTCGAGGTCGATCCGGTGACCCTGGACCTGATCGAGAACGGGCTGCGCAACGCCCGCTATGAGATGGACGAGGTCCTGTTCCGTACCGCCCTGTCTCCGGGGATCCGCGAACAGCACGACGAGTTCCCCCTCATCGCCGATCCGAGCGGGAAGATGGTCGTCGGCCAGTTCGGCCTGTCGATCCCGGACTTCCTCGACGGGTTCGACGGTGACATCGGTGAGGGCGACGTCCTGCTCACCTCGGACCCGTACTCGTGCGGGGCCGCGATCAGCCATGC
>JBDTDW010000325.1:0-3021 GCA_039922855.1 Candidatus Nanopelagicales bacterium
CGCGGATACCCGGGCCCCCAGCAGCTACATCACCGTGGACCTCACGCCGGCGAACGTCGCCCCGGCCGACGTCGCCGTAGCCGACTTCCCCGCAGCGGAAGTCCCCGCAGCGGATGTCCCCGCAGCCGATGTCGCCCTAGCTGACCTCCCCCCTGCGGCACCGGTCGATGTCCCTGCCATGGATGTCGTTGGCCTGGATGTCGCTGCCACGGATGTCCCTGCCGGAGATCATGCTCAGCTCCATCCCGACATCATCGAACAGACCCCCAGCGATCTCGGGGCGATCGACGCCACTGCCGACGAGCCCAGCCCGACCGACCACGAACTCGCTGATCACGGCACCACCCAGCTCCAGGTGCCCTACTCCGACGGCCAGAACCCGAGCAGCGACGACCTTGCGCAGGCCTGGGGCGACGACGGGTCAGTGCTCGACCAATACGGCGCCGCCCACCTTTCGGGGCCGAACAGCGGGGCGCTGCAGGGTCTTCCCCCGCCCGTGGCCGGCTCGGTGGTGCTGGACGTACCCCCGCCCGTGGACTTCGGCCGGCTCGACGGCCCGCAGCGCCCAGAGTCCGGTCTTCCCGACGCGCTTCTCGGCGAGGACGATGCTGGCGATCGGCTGATTGCGGCGCCTGCGTTCATGTCGGCGCGTGAGGCCGAGTCCGTTCCCGCCCAACCAGTTTCCGCCGGGGTTGACGGGCTGGTTCTCGACGTCCGAGACCCCGCCGACCGGAGCGCGCAGAGGGTCGAGCCGGGCTCTCACGTCGTGCTCGGCTTCGGAGACGGCACCGAGCAACAGCTCGCGGGTGACAATCCCGACATCAGCGCCTTCCACGCCCTCGCCGCAGCCCTCACCTCAGCTCCCGGCCGGCGCGGATAGCCCGCCCGGCACCGTTCCCCGCACTCCTACCCATGATCGGTAGGCGTTTCGTGCAGTCAGCGAGGACCCCGGGCTCTCGCCCCCGCACGGCGCCGTGGTGTCGAGCTCTCGATCTGCCTACCGATCATGGCCGTGTCTCTTCGCCCTGGCCCGGCACCGCTCAACCAGCAGGAGCATGAGCGGGGTCCCGCTTCAGGGGCGGTCCGGGGGTGCCGAACCAACTCCTGGACGCATTCGACCTCTGGGAGCACCTCGTGAAGCAGCTCGGCGACATCCTGCTCGATGGCGGGTTGGTCTCGCAGGAGCAGCTCGGTGTCGCCGTCGTGGAGCAGAAGCGGCTCGGTCGCAGCCTGGGCCGGGTGCTCGTCGACCAGGGCGTGCTCACCGAAGGCCAGCTGGTCGCCGCCCTCGCCGCACAGATCGGGATGCGGTTCGTCGACCTCGGCGAGATCCAGGTGGACGGCTCCGCGTTAGCGCGGGTTCCGGGACACGTCGCCCGGCGGCACACCGCGATCCCGATCGGGTACGAGGACGGCAAGCTGCTCATCGCGATGGCGGACCCGGCCAACGTGTTCGCGATCGACGACCTGAAGCAGGTCGCGGGAGCCGGCCACGGGGCTGTCGACATCAAGCCGGTCGTCGCGACGCGCAACGACGTCCTGGCTGCGATCGACCGGTACTACCGCGCCGACGACGCTCTGGACGACCTGAGCTCGGAGCTCGGAAACCTCGACGACGAGGACGAGGACCTGTCCAACGTACGAGCGGCGGTGGACGACGCACCCATCGTCAGGTTCGTGAACCTGTTGATAACACAGGCGATCCAGGACCGCGCGTCGGACATCCACCTGGAGCCGACCGAGCACGACCTTCGGGTGCGCTACCGCATCGACGGTGTGCTGCACGAGACGATGCGCTCGCCGCGCAGCATCCAGTCCGGCGTCATCAGCCGCCTGAAGATCATGGCGGACATCGACATCGCGGAGAGGCGCATCCCGCAGGACGGCCGTCTGTCCGTCACCACTGCCGGCAAGAAGATCGACCTGCGGGTCGCGACGCTGCCGACGGTGTGGGGCGAGAAGGTCGTCATGCGGATCCTGGACAACTCCACCGCGAAGATGGACCTGGCCGACCTCGGCTTCAGCGACTACAACTACAGCGTCTACTCCAAGAGCTTCGTCAAGCCGTACGGCATGATCCTGGTGACCGGACCGACCGGTTCCGGCAAGTCCACGACCCTGTACGCGACCCTGAACGTGGTGAACAAGCCCGAGGTCAACATCATCACGGTGGAAGACCCGGTCGAGTACCGTCTCGCGGGCATCAACCAGGTGCAGGTGAACAACCGGGCGGGCCTGAGCTTCGCCTCTGCCCTGCGTTCGATCCTGCGCTCGGACCCTGACATCGTCCTCATCGGTGAGATCCGCGACCACGAGACCGCCCAGATCGCCATCGAGGCCTCACTCACCGGTCACCTGGTCCTCTCGACCCTGCACACCAACGACGCGCCGAGCTCGATCACCAGGCTCACCGAGATGGGGATCGAACCGTTCCTGGTCGGTTCCGCCGTGGACTGTGTCCTGGCCCAGCGACTCGCTCGCAAGCTGTGCGAGAGGTGCAAGGAGCCGTACCAGCTCACCGAAGAACAGATGGTGGCGTTGGACTTTCCCGGCTGGCAGGCGGGGGAGGAGATCCCCGTGCTGCACCGGCCGATCGGCTGTACCAACTGTTCCAAGACCGGCTACAAGGGCCGGCTCGCGCTGCACGAGGTGATGGCGGTGACCGAGGAGATCGAGCGGCTGACCGTGCAGCGCGCCTCTGTGACCGCCATCGCCGACTCGGCCGTGAGTGTCGGCATGCGGATGCTGCGAGAGGACGGCCTGCGCAAGGTGGTCCTCGGCGTGACCAGTGTCGACGAGATCTTCCGCGTCGTCGCCTGATCCCCACGACGTGTCCCGGGTCCGCTGTCCCCGCTACCCAGACTCTCTACCGTTCGGGACGTCGCTCCGGTGCCCTGTGGGGGAGTGGCTGTGCAGTGAGCATGGACTCCGGTGCGCTTTCCCATGGTTGATCACGGGCGTGCGTTCGCTTACCGGGCCGAAACCGGCACCAACCCCCTGATCGACGAAGTGGCACAGGCC
>JBDTDW010000326.1:0-4780 GCA_039922855.1 Candidatus Nanopelagicales bacterium
TGGCTGCCCAGGTAGTCCAGCCCGTCAGGGTCGATCCGTACCCCGGCCTCCTCGGACATCTCCCGCACCAACGTCATCTCTGCCGACTCCCCGGCCTCGACGAAACCGGCGAGCGTGGAGTACCAGCTCGGGTCCCAGTCGGCTCGCCGGCCCAGCAGGGCGCGGTCGGCGCTGTCGCGTACGAGCACGATGACGGCTGGGTCGTGGCGCGGGAAGTGCTCGCTGGCATCGACCGGGCACCGCCGGGCCCACCCCGCGTTGATGGACACGGTCGGCTCCCCGCAGCGCGGGCAGCGCGGGTGGGCACCGTGCCAGTGCGCCAGCGCCACGGCCGAGGCAAGCAGACCGGAGTCCCGTGCGCCGAGCTTGGCGCCGACCTCGCGCAAGGACGCCCACCGGGCACCGTCGGGCCCGGGGCCAGCCGGCGGCTCTGCGTCGTCGGGCATCAGCACGGCGAGGTAGGCGACGTCGTCCTCGACACCGAGCAGGGTCCGGACTCCCTCACTGACCGTCGGCGGTGGCGCGAGGACGAGCCGCGAGCCATCAGCGCTCACCTTCGCGCGGTCGCGGTGAAGGAGAAGGACCTGGGCCGGCGACCGCCCCGCCCAGACAGCATCCAGCCAGCCGGCATCGGTGCGGTGCACGGCGGCACGGTCGTACGTGGCACGCGCCAGCGTGAGGGCGGCGAGCAGGTGCGGGTCGGGCATGCCGGGTCAGCCGCGCACTCGTCGGCGGGCCCCGGCCGGCCGGGTGTCCGGCGCTCTCATGCGTTGGTCACGGGCCGGGGCCAGGTGGCGGCCAGGTCCGACCAGAGGTACGCCGCCGCCTCGGCGCCGCGCAGCAGGAACTCCACATCGGCCTTCTCGTTCGGCGCGTGGATGCGGTCGTCGGGCAGGCCCACGCCGAGGAAGACAACAGGGACCGCCAAGATCTCGCCGAGGTCGGCCTCGGGTCCGCTGCCGCCCTCCCGGGTGAACAGCACGCTCGTACCGAACGCCCGGCCCATGGCGCGGGTCACGGACTGCAGCGCGGGGTGGTCCAGCGGCGTCAGGCAGGGACGTACCCCGGCCTTCTCGAACGTCGCGGTCGCGGTGATGCCGGGTGGGACCGTGCCGTCCTCGTGCCGGGCCGCCAGCCACTGCTCGAACTGCGGTCTGACATCGGCCGGATCCATCGCCGCGACGAGCCGGAACGAGAGCTTGGCGTGGGAGTGACTCGGCACTATCGTCTTGCCGCCCGAACCGCTGTAACCGCCCCAGATCCCATTGACCTCGGCCGTGGGCCGGGCCCAGATGCGCTCGAGGGTGGAGAAGCCGGACTCTCCGTACGTCGCCGTCGACTGCGCGTCCGCCAGCCACCGGCCCTCGTCGAACGGCAGGGCGGCCAGCAGCTCGCGCTCGCGCTCACCGAGCACCACGACCTTGTCGTAGTACCCCGGCAGCGTGACCCGGCCGGCACCGTCGTGCAGGGCCGCGACGAGACGGGCCAGCACCGTAGCGGGGTTGGCGACCGCGCCGCCGAACGAGCCTGAGTGCAGGTCGCCGCGCGGGCCCGTGACGTCGAGCTGGCACTCGATGAGCCCCCGCATGCCGGTGCACGTCGAGATCGTGTCGCGGCCGTACACCCCGGTGTCGCTGACCACGACGACGTCGCAGCGCAGCCGCTCCCGGTTGGTGAGCAGCAGCTCCGGGAAGTGGATCGACCCGGACTCCTCTTCCCCCTCGACCAGCAGCTTCAGGTTCACCGCCGGCGCGGTCCGCCCGGTGGCCGCGAGGTGCGCGGCGAGCCCCAGCGTGTGGAACCACACCTGACCCTTGTCATCGATCGCGCCGCGCCCGACGAGTTCCTGGCCGTGGGCGGTGTCGCGCACACCCGGATCGAAGGGGAGGGTGTCCCACAGCTCCAGGGGGTCGACCGGCTGCACGTCGTGGTGGCCGTACACCAGCACGGTCGGAGCACCCGGGTCCCCGCTGTCCCACTGCGCGAAGACGGCCGGCAGACCCGCGGTCGGCCACACCTCGACCGTCGGGAAGCCCGCGGCGCCGAGCTGTTCGGCCAGCCACTGCGCGCTGCGCTCCACCTCACCGGCCTGGTCGGGGTCCGCGCTGATGCTGGCGATCTTGAGCCACTCGATCAGATCGGCCAGGAAGGGCTCGCGGTGCGCCTGGATGTAGCCGCGTACGGCCGCGTCCGGGCTCACGAGGTCGTTCGTACCGGGGTTGTCGCTCACGGCCCCGACCCTAGACCGGCATTGACCCCGGCGACCGGGGTCGGTGCGGGCGCGGCGGCGGCCGGTCCGTGCCACGGCATGGGACACTTGCGCCCGGCCCGTAGCCGCGCGGCCGGTCCAGCGCCGCCGAGATCAGGACGGGTAGTGCAGCAGTTCATCCGGCAGCTCACCGGGGTGCGTTTCGTCGCTGCCGCCTGGGTGCTGCTCTACCACTTCCAGGCACCCCTCGACCAGCTCCATCTCATGGTCCCTGGGGTCCACGACACGGTGAAGCTGGGCAGGCTGGGCGTGGACCTGTTCTTCGCGCTCTCCGGTTTCATCCTCACCCATACCTACCTCACCAAGCTGGGCCCGCGGCTGAGCTTTGACGGGTCGTGGCGGTTCTGGTGGCTGCGGCTGGCGCGCATCTACCCGGTGCACTTCGTGATGCTCAACGTCGCCGGCATCGCCGCGATCGCCCAGCAGAAGGTCGGGCAGGCGCCGGCGGGCAGCCGCGGCTGGCTCAACCCGCTGGACTGGCTCAAGCAAGCACTGCTGCTGCAGGAGTGGGGCCCGAACCCGCAGCGCGGCTGGAACTTCCCGGCGTGGTCGCTGTCTATGGAGTGGCTGGCGTACCTGCTCTTCCCGCTGATCGTCCTGGCCGTCTTCCGCTTCCGCAACCGACTGTCGACCGTCTGGCTGTGCGTGATCTGGGTGGGCGTGCTGGTCCCGTTGCTGTGGTACGGCATCGCGTACACCAGCGACCCGTACTACATCTCCGGCTGGGGTTCGACGATCCGGGTGCTCACCGAGTTCACTGCCGGCTCGATCACGTACCTGATCGTGCAGCGGTTCTGGGAGGCCTCACCGGGCGCCAGTCCCCAGCCGAGGGTCGAGAGGCTGGCCACGACGCTCTCGGTGGTGCTGCCGCTGCTGGTCGTGCTCGGAGCCGTCGTACTGGGCCACATCCCGGCGCTGCAGTGGCCGGGGTCCAGCAGCGACGACAGCCTGCCTCCGAAGTACCACCTGGTGCTCGTGCCCCTGCTGGTGGCGTGGATCGGGGTGCTGGCACTGTCCAAGCGCGGACCGTCGCGCTGGTTGGCGACGGACAAGCTGGTGCTCGGTGGCTACATCTCATTCTCGCTCTACATGACTCACACGGTCTGGTACGGCCTGTGGCGGGCCGGCATGAAGGTCGTCGGGATCAACAGCGGTGCCCTGTACGCGATCGGCACCATCGGCCTGCTGGCGGGCGCTCTGGTGATCGCGTGGCTGATGTGGCACTACGTGGAGGAGCCGGCGCGTGAGTGGATGCGCCGGCGGGTGGGGGTGCGGGCGGTGGCCGTCGCCGAGCCGGCCGGCGAGCTGTCCTGAGAGTGGCCGGTCCGCGCAGGTGAGGGTCCGGGTCGGGACGTACAACGTGCTGCACGGCTTGCCAGTGCTCGGCGCGCCGGACGAGTCGGACCTGGAGGGCGCGCGTGCGGGGGTGGCGACAACGGACGAGCCGCGTCCGCACCGGCCCTCGGACGGTCGTGCAGGGCCACCGGTGGTCGCCGACGACGGACCGCTTCGGGCGGCCGTGGCCGCGCTCGACGCGGACGTGCTCGGGCTGCAGGAGATCGACAGCGGCCAGCCACGCAGCGGCCATCACCACCAGGTGCGTTCCGCGGCGGAGGCGATGGGGGCGGACCACTGGTACTTCGCCCCATCGGTACGCGGCACCCCCGGAGAAGTACGCGACCGCTGGGAGCGACCCGACGCCGAGGACGAGCGCCGGGCGAACCAGGCGAGCGCCAACCATCGCAATCGTGAGCCGAGCGACCGGGTGCGCGATGTGGTGAGCCAAGGATCCAGCGATGGCATCCCACCGGGCGGAGGTCCGTTGTACGGGGTCGGGCTGGTGTCGCGCCTGCCCGTCCTGGAATGGCGCACGACACTGTTCGACCCGGCGCCGTTCGCGTTGCCGCTGCTGGTCCACGCCCATCCGCGGCCGCGGCTGATGCTCATCCCCGACGAGCCACGGGCAGCGATCGCGGCGGTCGTCTCCGGGACCCGCGGGGTCTTCACGGTGGCGACGGTGCATCTGTCGTTCGTACCCGGCTACAACGTTCATCAGCTGCGCCAGCTTCGTACCTGGCTCTGCGACCTGCCGCGCCCGCTTGTCGTCCTGGGGGACCTGAACCTGCCTGGTTCGCTACCGGCCCGCGTCACCGGCTGGGCACCGCTGGCCCACGGTGCGACCTATCCAGCATCGCGGCCGCGGGTGCAGCTCGACCATGTGCTGGCCGACGGTCTGAGCACAGCGGAGGTCGCCGGCGCCCGCTCTCAGGTGCACCAGCTGCCGGTCAGCGACCACTGTGCCGTGACGGTCGAGGTCGAGCTCTGACCCTGCACCGTTCTCAACTACCGAACATCGATGGTGCAGTCAGAGCAGTTCGCCCGAGCCGAGACGAGCGCCGAGCAGCCTCCCCGAGGTTCACCGCGTGAACTACGTGCGAGCCACCTCCGGCTCCGGGACCTCGATGTCCGCGATGGAAAGCGTCGCCAGCCCTGTCCAGTTTTGCCCGGCAG
>JBDTDW010000327.1:0-5614 GCA_039922855.1 Candidatus Nanopelagicales bacterium
CCGGGTCGATGTCGAGGCCCCAACGGGTCTGCGCGAACTTCGCGTACGCCATGGGCAGGTCACCGACCCAGGTGTAGCCGGTGTCTGACTCCGCGACCATGGCCGTCACCACGCGGTGGATCGCCGGAGCGAGGTCGACGTCCATCTCCGCCACCCACAGCGGCAGCACGTCCGCGCCGTACCTCTGCCATTTCACGCTGCGGCGAGCGCGCAACCGGTCCAGGGGAAGATCGAGGATCACCTCCCGACCCTATGACAGGCGTTCGCCAGGCTGGGTGCGCGGGCGAACGGATCAGGCGGTCCCGATCAGCTCCAGCGCGTGCGCGAGCTCCGGAGGGTACGGCGAGGTGAACGTGATCTGCTGACCGGTGCCCGGGTGTTCGAACCCGAGCCGGTACGCGTGCAGCCACTGCCGGGTCAGGCCCAGCCGCTTGGCCAGGACCGGGTCCGCGCCATAGGTCAGGTCGCCGACGCATGGGTGGCGCAGGGCGGACAGGTGCACCCGGATCTGGTGGGTCCGGCCGGTCTGCAGGTGGACCTCCAGCAGCGAGGCGTGCGGGAAGGCTTCCAGCGTGTCGTAGTGGGTCACGCTCGGCTTGCCTCCGCTGACCACAGCCCACCGGTAGTCCGCGCTCGGATGCCGGTCGATAGGTGCGTCGATGGTGCCACGCAGCGGGTCCAGGTGACCCTGCGCCAGTGCGCGGTAGACCTTCTGCACGGTGCGGTCCCTGAACTGGGCCTTCAACGAGGTGTATCCGCGCTCGCTCTTGGCCACGACCATGAGCCCGGTAGTGCCGACGTCGAGCCGGTGGACGACGCCCTGCCGTTCGGGCGCGCCGGAGGTGGAGATGCGGTATCCCGCCCCGGCCAGCCCCCCGATGACGGTGGGGCCGTTCCACCCCGGGGACGGGTGGGCCGCCACCCCGACCGGCTTGTCCACGACCACCACGTCGGCGTCGTCGAACACGATGCGCAGGCCGTCGACCGTCTCAGCGACGACCTGCGGGGCGACCGGGGGTCCTGGCAGGTCCACCTCGAGCCAGCTGCCGGCGAGCACCCGGGTCGACTTCCCCGCGCTCACGCCGTCGACCCGGGCTCCCCCGGACGCTGCGATGTCGGCGGCCTTGGTACGGGACAGGCCGAACAGCCGTGCCAGTGCGGCGTCCAGACGCTCACCATCGAGGCCGTCGGGCACCTGGAGCGCTCGAGGCTCGCCCATCAGCGGTACCACCTGCTCAGGTGCTTCACGTGGCAGAGTCCGAAGCCGACCCGGCGTCGGAGGCATCCACCGGGGTGAGCGGGTCGATGTGGTCGGCGGGTTCCTTGCGGCCATCGAGCTCGACTCCGAACACAGACAGGCCCACCATGAGGATCGCGGACCCGACGATCGCCATGTCGGCGCAGTTGAACACCGCGAAGTGCTGCACGGACACGAAGTCGACGACGTGCCCGCTGGGAAATCCTGGGGAGCGGAACATCCGGTCGGTGAGGTTGCCCACGGCGCCGCCGAGCAGGCCGCCCAGAGCCACCGCCCACCACGCGCTGCGCAGCCGCCGGGAGAACCGCAGGATCACCACCACGACGGCGATGGCGATCCCGGTGAAGATGAACGTGCTGCCGGTCCCCAGGCTGAACGCCGCGCCGGAGTTGCGCAGCGGGCTCAGCGCGAGCCATTGACCGATCAGCTCGACCGGCGGGTGTCCCTCCAGGTGCGCCACCACGAGCCACTTCGTGACCTGGTCGATGATCCAGACGAGCAGGGCGACACAGAGGAGTACGACGACCAGCCGCGGATCGCCGCGGCGTGGCGACGCCGGGGCCACGGCGTGAGCCGTGTGGCGGGGCCGTACGTCATCGGTCACGACGCACGAGCCTACGGTGTCGCGCGGACGCGGGCTGACGACCCCGTTCGGATCTGCCGGGCCACGAGGTCGTCAGTGCCAGAGGACCGGCGGCGCTCGGCGCGTCGTCAGCGCCGCTCTTCGAGCTGCTTGCAGCTCACGCACAACGTGGCTCGCGGGAACGCCTGCAGACGAAGCTTGCCTATCGCGCGCCCGCAGCTCTCGCAGACGCCGTACGACCCGTTGTCGAGGCGGCGCAGCGCCCGGCGGTTCTGCGCGATGAGCTCGCGGGCGTTGTTGGCCAAGGACATCTCGTGCTCGCGCTCGAAGGTCTTGGTCCCCGCGTCGGCCTGGTCGTCCCCCGCCCCGTCACCGGAGTCCCGCAGCAGGTCGGCGATGCCCTCCTCGGCGTCGCTGATCTGCTCGCGCAGCCGAAGCCGCTCGGCCTCGAGCTCGGTGCGTACGTCGGCCAGCTCCGCCTTCGTCCACGGGCTCTCGTCCTCACGGACGACCAGACGCCGACCGGTGGTGACTGTGGACCTGGGAGCAGGCACTGCCGCCTTCGCCGCGCGCGGGGCCTTGGTGGAGGTGCTGGGAGCGGGGGTCGCCGGCGTGGCGGCGACGGTGTCGGCGGCCGCCGGCTTGGTGTGGGTGGCCTTGGTGGCCTTGGTCGGCGCCGCCTTCAGCGGCGCAGCGGCGGCCGGTGCGGTCTTGGCGGCGCTGGTCGCGGCGGTCTTGGTCTTGACCGCGCTGGTCGTGGCAGCAGCTGCCTTCGGCGGTGCGGTCTTGGCAGTGCTCGTCTTGGCCGCCGGAGTCTTGGCCGCGCTGGTCTTGGCTGCACTGGTCTTGGCGGCACTGGTCTTTGCCGCACTGGTCTTGGCGGCACTGGTCTTGGCGGCACTGGTCTTGGCGGCACTGGTCTTGGCCGCCGGGGTCTTGACGGCCAGGGCGGCCTTGATCGGGGGGACCACCTTGACCGCTGCCTTCTTGGCCGTCTTGCCCGGGGCCACACTCGGTCGCTCGGCCGGGGCAGTGCCCGCCCGCTTCGCCGGCGTCGTCGTCGTGCTGGGGCCCACCTTTCCTGTCCTACCTGCGGACGCCCGCTTCTCGGTGTGCGCCGAGGAGGTGCTGGTCGCGGTCGTGGCGCGCTCAGCCATCGCGGTCTCCGTCTCCTGGTCCGACCGGCCGTGCCGGCCCGACCGAGCACCCCGGACGGGCCTGCTGCCCGCACGGGGAGGTCCGAGAATATGGACACTCGTCGTCCGGGGCAATGAACCACGCCGATGATCTTCGGGTTGACCCGGGGTCGCCAGGCGGCACGCTAGGCTCGCCGTTGTCGATCGGCACGGCGACGACGGGACAAGTAGACCCGCATGCGGCCTTCCAGCGACTCGGGAACGGTGTGAGCCCGAGAGGTGCGCGCGGGAGGAACATCACCCCACCAGCCGCCGGAGGAGCCGCGGGCGCCACGCCTGCGGGGTAGAACCGGCTGCCGCGACGTACGAGGTGGCTCGGCCCGCACAACGGCGGGGCGGGCAAGGAGGGTGGTACCGCGGGTCCGGCCGGGCGTCCGGGTGGGTCCGTCCCTTCGTCAAGGCCCTGGGCACGGTGCCCTCGGCACACGACGACGGAGGTCCCATGTACCGGCCCGTGCCACCCCAGGTCGATCTGCCGGCCCTCGACCACGACGTGCTGGCCCTGTGGCGCGAGCGTGACGTCTTCGCCAGGTCCCTGACCGCGAGCCAGGGTCGGCCGCTCTGGGTGTTCAACGAGGGTCCACCCACGGCGAACGGCATGCCCGGGACCCACCACGTCGAGGCGAGGGTGTTCAAGGACGTTTTCCCCCGCTATCGCACGATGAAGGGCTACCACGTCCCCCGCAAGGCGGGCTGGGACTGCCACGGCCTGCCGGTCGAGCTCGCAGTGGAGAAGGAGCTCGGGTTCACCGGCAAGGGTGACATCGAGGCGTACGGCGTCGCGGCCTTCAACGACCGGTGCCGCGCGTCCGTGCTGCGCCACGTCGACGCGTTCGCCGAGATGACCGAGCGGATGGGCTACTGGGTCGACCTTGACGATGCGTACTGGACGATGGCACCGGACTACGTCCAGAGCGTGTGGTGGTCGTTGCAGCAGGTGTTCGACAAGGGCCTGCTGGTGCAGGACCACCGAGTTTCGCCGTACTGCCCGCGTTGCGGCACGGCACTGTCAGACCACGAGCTCGCACAGGGCTATGAGACGGTCGTCGACCCGTCGGTGTTCGTACGCTTCCCGGTGACCGGGGGGCCGTTGGTGCAGCACCACCCTGGCCTTGCCCTGCTGGTCTGGACGACCACGCCATGGACCCTGGTGTCCAACACCGCGGCCGCCGTCAACCCGGACGTCCCGTATGTCGTGGCGCGCACCGCTGACGGCGAGGTGCTCCTCATCGCCGAGGCGTTGCGCGAACAGGTGCTCGGGACCGACAGCACGGTGCTGGAGACGGTGGCTGGTGAGCAGATCGTGGGCACACCGTACGCACGGCCTTTCGACTGGCTGGAGTTCCCCGAGACCGACGCACCGGTCCACACCGTGCTGCCGGCCGGTTTCGTCACCACCGCGGACGGCACCGGAATCGTCCACGAGGCACCTGCTTTCGGGGCCGAGGACCTCACGCTGTGCCGGTCCTTCGGGCTGCCCATCCTCAACCCGTTGCGCCCGGACGGCCGTTTCGAGTCCTGGCTGCCGGTGGTCGGCGACGTGTTCTTCAAGAAGGCGGACGCGCTTCTTGTCACCGCGCTGCAGGAGCGTGGGCTGCTGTTCCGGCACCAGCCGTACGAGCACTCCTACCCACACTGCTGGCGGTGCCACACGCCGCTGGTCTACTACGCCCAGCCGTCCTGGTACATCCGTACTACCGCGATCAAGGAACAGCTGCTCGAGCAGAATGCACTCACCGACTGGCACCCTCCCACGATCCAGTGGGGCCGGTACGGCGACTGGCTGCTAAACAATGTCGACTGGGCCCTGTCGCGCAACAGATACTGGGGCACGCCGCTGCCGATCTGGCGCAACGACGAGGACCCCTCGCAGCTGGTCTGCGTGGGGTCGCTGGCCGAGCTCGGCGAGCTCGCCGGCCAGGAGCTATCGGCACTGGACCCGCACCGCCCGTTCGTCGACGACATCACGTTCACCCGACCCGGCGTCCCCGGTGTGTTCCGCCGGGTGCCAGAGGTGATCGACGGCTGGTACGACAGCGGCGCAATGCCGTTCGCACAGTTCGGGTATCCGCGGCTGGGCCAGGAGGAGTTCGCGGCGCGCTACCCCGCCGACTTCATCTGCGAGGCCATCGACCAGACACGCGGCTGGTTCTACACGCTCATGGCGGTCGGGACGCTCGTGTTCGACCGGTCCTCGTACAAGACGGTGCTCTGCCTCGGCCACATCCTCGACGAGGAGGGCCGCAAGATGAGCAAGCACCTGGGCAACGTCCTGGAACCGATCGCGCTGATGGACACGCACGGCGCCGACGCGGTGCGCTGGTTCATGCTCGCCGGTGGGTCGCCGTGGCAGGCCCGCCGCGTGGGCCACACCACGATCCAGGAGGTGGTGCGCAAGACGCTGCTCACGTACTGGAACACGGCCTCCTTCCAGGTCCTCTACGCCCGCGAGGCGGGGTACGAGCCCGCAACGACACCTGCCCCGCCCGTGGCGGACCGGATCGCGCTGGACCGGTGGGCGCTGTCGGAGGCGCACCGGCTCGCCCGCGATGTGGACGGTGCGCTGAGTCGCTATGA